>CAITXW010000044.1 GCA_903896425.1 uncultured beta proteobacterium
ACCAGAAACTGGGCCAGCCGCAGGATCTGCGCTACGGCGTCTCGATCACCGACGCCTGCCTGGGTTGGGACACCACCGCTGAGGCGCTGCGTGAGGCGGCTGCGCGGCTGCGCCCACGCGGCTAACTGCGCATCGGGTCTTTTCGTAATTTAACTGTAGGGGCCGGGACGCGGGCGGGGCAGACGCCGCGCGCTCGCTGTCAGAACTTCTGCAAAAGGTTCAGGCTGCCCGCGCGGACGAACTACGCGGCCATTGCGGCAGCGATGTCTTTTTCCAGACTCGCTGGCGTATCGGTCGGCGCGTAGCGTTTCAAAACCGTGCCGTCCTTGCCGACCAGAAACTTGGTGAAATTCCACTTGATCGACTTGCTGCCCAGCAGCCCCGGCGCTTCGCTGGCGAGCCACTGATACAGCGGATGCGCCTTGGCGCCATTGACGTCGATCTTGGCCATCATCGGAAAACTCACGCCGTAGTTCAATTGGCAGAACTCGGCGATCTCGCCGTTGGAGCCGCTGTCCTGCTCGCCGAACTGGTTGCACGGAAAACCGAGCACCGCTAAACCTTCTTTGCCATGTGCCTGGTGCAGGGCTTCAAGCCCGGCAAACTGCGGCGTAAAACCGCAGGCGCTGGCAGTGTTGACGATCAACATGACCTTGCCCTTGAACTGGCTCAGGGCAATGGCTTTGCCATTGATCTGCAGGGCTTCAAAATCATAGATGGAAGACATGGGTGTCCTTTCGCTTCAGTCGGTATGAAGCCCAGTTTCGCAGTTATGGCGAAAACTTTCAGCGCTTGCCAAAAGTCAGCACTGACAGCAGTGAGGCCAATACGATCAGGCCGCCGCCCAGCAGCGTGTGCAATGTCAACTCGCCGGTGCCCAACAGCACCGATGAGACACTGGCAAAAACCACTTCCGAGAGCATGATGAGCGAGGTCGCGCTGGCGCTCAGGTGCGCCGCGCCGTATTGCAGCGACAGGTTGCCGGCCAGAAAGGCAAAGCTGATGAGCAGCGCCAGCCCAGCCCAGTCCAGCGCGGGAGCGGGCAGCGGCGAGACCACACCGAAGCCCATGCCGATCAGCGCGGCGGCGCAGGCCATCACGGCGCCACCACCAAACATGGCGAGCATGCGCGACTCGCTGGGGGTCTGGTTGAGCTTGCGCAGCAGGATATTGGTCAGGGCAAAGCAAAAGCCGCCCATCAGCGCCAGACCATCGGCCAGACTCTCGGGTACCGGCCAGGGCGACTCGGGTGTCTTGAGCACGATGACGACACCGACCAGGGCCAGCACCAATCGCGCCAGCGAGCCTGCAGTGGGCTTTTCACCCAGCAGCGGCCAGGCCAGCAGTACAACCCAGGCCGGCATCAGGTAGAACAGCAGCACAACGCGCACCACGTCGCCCACCGTGATAGCCCAATTGAAGCCAACGTTGGTCAAGCCAGAGGCCAGCACCAGAAACCACAGCGCCGGATGCCGGATAAAACCGTGCCAGGCACGCGCTCGCAGCAGCAGCAAAAACAGCACGGAGACGGCGTAGATGATGGCGGTGGCCCACAGCGGATGCAGGCCGTAGGCTTGCAGGGCGCGAAACGGCCACCACGACAGGCCATAGAGCAGGGCGTTGAGAACCAGCGCCGCTGCCGCGAGCGCTCTAACCATGAAGATTGTCGTTGCGGGCGATGCCCATCAGG
Source organism: uncultured beta proteobacterium (assembly GCA_903896425.1). Taxonomy (GTDB): domain Bacteria; phylum Pseudomonadota; class Gammaproteobacteria; order Burkholderiales; family Burkholderiaceae_C; genus Rhodoferax. Next base: position 1,691 of record CAITXW010000044.1, read on the forward strand.
TGCTCAACTTCGGCACGATGGCGCACGCAGTTGCGCGCGTGCCAGCGCCGGATCAGCCACATGAAACCGGCGATCACCAGACCGAAAGCGGTGATCGAGGCAAAGGTCGGCAAACCCAGACCGGTCGACAGGCTGTAGGTTGCGCCCAGCACCAGAATGCAGGCCTGCTCGTTGAAGTTTTGCACCGCAATCGAGCGCCCAGCGCCCATCAGGTTGTGACCGCGATGTTGCAACAAGGCGTTCATCGGGACCACCAGAAAACCGCCCAAGGCGCCGAGCAGGATCAGGAAGGGCGCGGCCACCCACACGTTGGTAATGAAGATCAGCAGGATGATCAAAATCCCCATGCCGATGCCCAGCGTGATGACGCGCGGACCGTCTTCGAGCCGCATGCGCAACGATGCCACCACCGCGCCCACGGCCATGCCGATAGCCACCACCCCTTGCAGCGCCGAGGCTTGCGTCACGCTATAGCCCAGCGCGGCGGCAGCCCAGGCCAGCACGATAAAGCGCAGGTTGCCGGCAACGCCCCAGATCAGCGTTGTGGCGGCGAGCGAAATTTGTCCCAGCTTGTCACGCCACAAGCGCGTGTTGCAAATCCAGAAATCGGGCAACAGCGTGGCGAGCCGTTTGGGCATCGGACGCATCTCAACGCCGGAGAGTGGAATATGGGTGTTGAACCAGGCCGCCAGCAGATAGACAAAAATCAGCACGCTGATGGCGGCCTCGGGCGGTGTATCAACCGTGGTGGTGCAAAACGGAAAATCAAACGACAGCAGTAAAGGCGACAGCGTAGGCCCGACCAGTTGGCCCCCGAGCAGGACACCCAGGATGATGGAGGCAATGGTCAGTCCCTCGATCCAGCCATTGGCCTTGACCAGTTGCGAGGCCGGCAGCAACTCGGTCAGGATGCCGTACTTGGCTGGCGAGTAGGCGGCTGCGCCCAGGCCCACGATCGCATACGACATCAAGGGGTGCGTGCCAAACAGCATCAGCAGACAACCACCAATCTTGATGAAGTTGCTGATCAGCATGACCCGACCCTTGGGCATGGAGTCGGCAAAGGCGCCGACAAAGGGCGCCAGGATCACGTAAAACAAGGCAAACATTGGCACCAGGGCGGCTTGCTGCCACGGCGCCTCTTTGTTGCTTCTGAGTAACTGAACGGCGGCGACAAAAAGCGCGTTGTCTGCCAGCGAGCTGAAAAACTGCGCCAACATGATGGTGAAAAAACCGCGTTTCATTGTCTGCAAGGGCGCATCAGTGGTGCTGACACGGAGGGTTTATTGGATGTCTCCGAAAGATGGCAGGTTATAGCACGTCCCGGGATGTCAAAATCCGCACACCCGCCGCCACTGCCATCACCCCATGCCCCGTCCGATCCAAGCCAGCATCCATACCGAAGCCCTCGCCCACAACCTGGCGCGCGCACGTCGCGCTGCACCGGAGGCGCGCGTCTGGGCCATCGTCAAGGCCAATGCCTATGGCCACGGCATCGAACGCGCCTATGAAGGCTTGCGCGGCGCCGATGGCTTTGCCCTGCTGGACCTGGACGAGGCACAGCGTGTGCGCACGCTGGGCTGGCGCGGCCCCATCCTGCTGCTCGAAGGCGTGTTCGAGCAGCGTGACCTCGAACTGTGTTCGCGCCTGGACCTGTGGCACGCCGTGCACTGCGAGGAGCAAATCGACATGCTGGCCACGCACAAGACCAATGTGCCGCACCGGGTTTTCCTGAAAATGAATTCAGGCATGAATCGCCTGGGCTTTACACCCGAACGCTACCGTAGCGCCTGGACGCGCCTGAACGCGCTGCCGCAGGTTGACGAAATCTCGCTGATGACGCACTTCAGCGATGCCGATGGCGCGCGTGGCGTGGCCGAGCAGATGGCGGTCTTCACAACGGTGACGCAGGACCTGCCGGGCGAGCGAACGCTCGGCAACAGCGCCGCCACCCTGCGTCAGAGCGAAACGCTGTCAGACTGGGTGCGCCCCGGCATTGCCATCTACGGTAGCGCGCCCGACTATCCCGAGCACAGCGCCGCCGACTGGGATTTGCAGCCGACCATGACGCTCAGCGCCAAGATCATCGGCATCCAGCACTTGGCGCCAGGCGACAGCGTCGGCTACGGTTCGAGCTTCATCGCCGAGCAGGCCATGCGCATCGGCGTTGTGGCCTGCGGTTACGCCGACGGCTACCCAAGAATCTGCCCGTCCGACACGCCGGTGCTGGTGAACGGCGTGCGCAGCCGCACCGTTGGGCGCGTCAGCATGGACATGATCACGGTCGATCTCAGTGCCGTGCCTGAGGCCGGCTTTGGCAGCGAAGTCACACTGTGGGGCCGCGCTGCCAATGGCGTGGTGCTGGGCATTGACGACGTGGCGCGTTGCGCCGGCACCGTTGGTTATGAGCTGATGTGCGCGCTGGCGCAGCGGGTGCCGGTGGTGGTTAGCGCTTGAACGCGCTTCAGGGCAATTGACTCAAGTGCGTCTGCGCGGCGCTGGCCAGTTTCTCGTCAAACGTGGCCAGTGGGCATTTCAATTCGGCGGCGAGCCAGAGGTAGGATGCATCGTAGGCGCTGAGTTGGTAGCGGATGGCCAGAACGTGCACCTGTAACGACGGCGTAGCAAATCGCTCAATGTCCATAGCGACATAGCCGTCAAGTCCGTCTCTTGCCAGTTCTGCGAAACCAGCACGGTGTTTTTTGACAGCAACATTGGTGAGCTCAATATCCAACAACCATGGCGCCTTCAAGCTACGGCCTTCAATGCGTTGGCGCGCATCTTCGATCCAGTGTTCCTGAAACAGCAAGCCTGCCAGCACGCTGCAGTCCACCACCATGCTGGGGCGCACTAAGTATTGCAGAGGAGGTTCGGCCACATACAGGGCACGCGCAGCACCGCTCATCTGGAATCCCGGTCTTCGCGAATGATGTCAACCCCAAGCGGTTGCCCCAACACCGGGCCATTGGGGTACTTGGCTTTAAGTTCGGCTGCCACTTGTTCCACCGTTTTCCAACCTCTGCGCACACTCGGCTGTCCCGCGGCACCAAGGTCAACCACGAACCCTTGCGCGCTTGACGTGGATGACTCGGCTCCAACGGACGCTGCCGCGACAACAGCCGTTTCGATGATCGCCATCAACTCACCTTGCAGTGAGCGGTGGTTGCGCGCAGCGCGCTGGCGCAGGGCTTCGGCCCAGGCATCGGGTACGTCTTTGATTGAAATATTGGCCATAATGGCTCCAAATTGGATTTGTGCATCCATTTTGGAGCCACTATGGTTTGATGTC
>CAITXW010000045.1 GCA_903896425.1 uncultured beta proteobacterium
CGATGCCGTAATGCGCAACTTCGAAGATGGGCGCGTTGGCGTCGGTGTTAATGGCCACGATGACGTCCGAGGCCTCCATGCCGACACGGTGCTGAATCGCGCCGGAGACACCGGCGGCGATATAGAGCTTGGGCCGCACCGTCTTGCCAGTCTGCCCGACCTGACGCTCCGCGTCGACCCAGCCGGCCTGCACGCAGGGGCGCGTCGCACCGACCTCGCCACCGAGCACGCGTGCCAGCTCGAACACCAGCCTGAAATTCTCCGGCGTCTTCAGGCCTTTGCCGCCAGTGACGATGACGTCGGCATAGGGTAGGTTGATTTTGTTGCTGTGGGCATCAGCGATGAAGTCCAGCAGCTTGGTCACGATTTGCGTTTCCACCATGCCGAGCGTGTCGTGGACGATCTCACCGCTGCGGCTGGCGTCCGACGGCGGCATCAGCATCACACGCGGGCGCACGGTGGCCATCTGCGGGCGATAGGCAAGCGTCATGATGGTGCAGTAGAGCGATCCACCAAAGGTCGGACGGGTGGCTGCCAGCGCATGGGATGCCGGGTCGATTCTGAGCTCGGTACAGTCGGCCGTCAGTCCAGTCTGCAAGGTGGTCGCCACCGAACCGGCCAGGTCCCGCCCCATCGACGTGGCACCCAACAGCAAAATCTCGGGCTGGTACTTGTTGACCAGGTTGGTCAGTCCCTTGGTAAAGGGTTCGTTGCGGTAGCCCTTGAGGACCGGGTCCTTCATGATGTAGGCCTTGTCGGCGCCAAAGGTGAAAGCCTCGGCGGCAAACTTTTCCAGCTCTTCCTCAGGTCCACCGAGCAGCAGTGCGCTGACCTGGCACCCCAGTTTGTCGGCCAGCTTTCGTGCTTCGCCCACCAGTTCCCAGGACACGCTGTGCACATGGCCGAGATCATGTTCAACAAAGACCCAGACGCCCTGGTAGGCTTTGAGTTCCTCTGACAGTTCCACACTGCGGCCGCGTCCCGCCGCTCGCTTCACCGGCGCCGCAGCTGGCGCAGTTGAGCCGGAGGTTTCACTCATGTCAGTTCCTTCATCAGCAAGTCTGCTTCCAGCGTCGGATGGCGCGTGAAAATCTTCTGCAACAGGTTGAGCGAAAGGTCGCGTAGACTTGACGTTTCGAGGTCTAACATTTCGACCTTCTCGCTGCGTGGGGTCGGACCAAAGACTTTGCTCACCACAGTGGGCGATCCCTTAAGGCCAATCTTGCCGATGTCTTCAATGCCGGCTTGTTCCTTGCTCCACTTGCGCACCGGGTAGGCAGCGGCATGGATCATTGCAGGCAGCGCGGCAAAGCGCATCTCGTTGGTGTTTTCAAGCATGGTGATCAGACACGGCAAAGCCGTTTTGAGCACCTGCACACCACCTTCGGCGCGGCGCTCTACAGTGATCGTGCGTTTCTCCAGATCGGTTACAACGATGCGCGAGACATAGGTCAGCAGTTGCAGGCCCATGCGCTTGGCAATGCCGGGGCCGACCTGCGCCGTATCGCCGTCAATCGTCTGCTTGCCAGTGAAGACAATGTCCACCGACTGCTCGCTGGCGATTTGGCGTATACCTGCAGCTAACGCATAGGAGGTGGCAAGAGTGTCGGCACCGGCAAAGGCACGGTCGGTCACCAGCACGGCATCGTCAGCGCCAAAGCTGATGCACTTGCGCAGCGCTTCCTCGGCTTGCGGTGGCCCCATGCACAATATGGTGACCTTGCCGCCGAACTTGTCTTTCAGTCGCAGGGCTTCTTCCAGCGAAAACAAGTCGTAGGGGTTGACGATGGCTGGCACGCCCTGGCGCATGATGGTGTTGGTGACCGGGTGCACGCGAATCTGTGCCGAGTCCGGAACCTGCTTGATACACACGACGATGTGCATGCCAACTCCTTTCAAGCGACGGCGCGCTGCGGCAGCGACGCCCGCAGGCTGTCGAGCGACACATGCTGGCGACCAAGGGTGTCCTGGAACACCTTGAATACTTTTTCTTGCGCCGGTGTCGAAGTGACGAAATCCGAGTAGGCACGTACCAACTGTTCGCGATACAAGGTGTACAGCCTGGGCTCGTCCGTCTGCGCCATCAAGTTCTGTTGACGGATGTACTGGTAGAAGCGTTTGAGGATGTGTAGCCGACTGACGTCGACCACTTTTTGATTGAACGACA
>CAITXW010000046.1 GCA_903896425.1 uncultured beta proteobacterium
ACGCGGCGCACCACGCCGCCGGCCAGAGCGACCCGGCCCGTATCCGCACCCGCTTTCCGCCTGAGCCCAACGGCTACCTGCACATCGGCCACGCCAAGAGCATCTGCCTGAACTTCGGCTTGGCGCGCGACTACGCCGGCGTCTGTCACCTGCGCTTTGACGACACCAATCCGGAGAAGGAAGACGTCGAGTACGTCAATTCAATCCGTGACGCTATCAAGTGGCTGGGCTTTGACTGGAACGGCTCGCCCGACGCCGAGCCCTATCAGGCCAGCGACTACTTCGACTTCATGTACCGCGCCGCCGAATACCTGATCGAGGCCGGCCACGCCTATGTGGACGAGCAAAGCGCCGAGGAGATGCGCCTCAACCGTGGCGACTTCGGCAAGCCCGGCACCAACAGCCCGTTTCGCAGCCGCACCCCCGCGCAGAACCTGGCGCGTTTTCGCGAGATGCGCGATGGTGCCCACGAAGACGGCGCCATGGTGTTGCGCGCCAAAATCGACATGGCGCACCCCAACATCAACCTGCGCGACCCCGCCATCTACCGCATCCGCCGCGCCACGCACCACAACACCGGCGACAAATGGTGCATCTACCCGATGTACACCTTTGCGCACCCGATCGAAGACGCGCTGGAACAGATCACGCACAGCATCTGCACGCTTGAATTTGAAGACCAGCGCCCGTTCTACGACTGGCTGCTGGAACACCTGATTGAAGGCGGCCTGCTCAGCGCGCCGGCACCGCGGCAATACGAATTCGCACGCCTGAACCTGACCTATGTCGTGACCAGCAAGCGCAAACTCGCGCAACTGGTGTACGACCACAAGGTCAGCGGCTGGGACGATCCGCGCATGCCCACCATCGTGGGCTTACGCCGGCGCGGCTACACGCCCGAAGCGATGCAATTGTTTGCCGAACGCATTGGTGTCACCAAGAGCGATAGCTGGATTGACTACAGCACATTGGAGGGCTGCCTGCGCGAGACGCTCGACGTTTCCGCACCGCGCGCCATGGCCGTGCTGGACCCGGTGAAACTGGTGATCAGCAATTGGGACGAGCTCATGGGCGCAGGCGCGCTCGACGATTGCGCGGCCCCGCTTCATCCGCACTTGGCCGAGTTGGGTCAGCGCCAATTCAAAATCGGCAAGGAAGTCTGGATCGAGCGCGGCGACTTCGAAGAGACGCCGCCCAAGGGTTTCTTCCGCCTGTTCCCGGGCAACAAGGTGCGCCTGAAATACGGCCACGTCATCGAGTGCACCGGCTGCGGCAAGGACGCCGACGGCAAGCTCACCGAAGTACAAGCCATGCTGGTGCCCGATACCAAGAGCGGCACACCCGGTGCCAACGCCATCAAGGTCAAGGGCGTTATCACCTGGGTCGCCGTGGCCGATGCGCTGAGCGTCGAAGTGCGCCTCTACGACCGCCTGTTCACCGACGCGCAGCCCGACGCCGGCGGCAAGGACTTCATCGAATGCCTCAACCCCAGCAGCCTCAAAGTCGTGCAAGCCGTGGTCGAACCCTCGCTGGCCACAGCCAAGCCCGATGACAAGTTTCAGTTCGAACGCGTTGGCTATTTTGTGGCGGACCGGATTGATCACACCAGTGGAAAACCGGTGTTCAATCTGGCGGTGGGGTTGCGGGATGGGTGGGGCAAATGAGATCGGGTTGAGACCGGCACTGCTTTCGCCTTCAAAGCTCAGATGTGGATCGCGCGGCCGTAGGCAGCAAGAGTGGCTTCATGCATCGCCTCCGACAGCGTGGGATGGGGAAACACGGTGTGCATTAACTCGGCTTCGGTGGTTTCCAGCGTCTTTCCGATCGCATAGCCCTGGATCAGTTCGGTCACTTCGGGCCCGATCATGTGGGCGCCCAGTAGTTCACCGGTCTTTTCATCGAACACGGTTTTGACCAGTCCTTCCGGTTCGCCCAACGCAATCGCCTTGCCGTTGCCGGCGAACGGAAAACGGCCAACCTTGACCGCATGTCCCAAGGCCTTGGCGCGGGCCTCACTCAAGCCGATGCTGGCAATCTGGGGCCGGGCATAGATGCAGCCTGGAATGCGCGTCTTGTCCAGTGGATGCACGTCTTTGACGCCGGCGATTTTCTCGACACACACAATCGCTTCGTGACTCGCTTTGTGCGCCAGCCAGGGCGCAGCGGCGACATCGCCAATTGCATAGACACCGGGCTCGGCCGTGGCGCACCAGGCGTCGGTCACGATGTGCGTGTTTTCCACCTGCACCCGGGTCTTTTCGAGCCCAAGGTTTTCCACATTGCCAACAATGCCAACCGCTGCAATGGCGCGCTCGGCGCACAGTTCGACAGCACGCCCGGCGACGTCAAGCGTCGCCACCACGCCGTCGGTGTGGCGCAGCAGCGCCGTGACGCGGGCCGAGGTGAAGAACTTCATACCCTGCTTTTCGAATGCCTTGCGCGCCAGTTCCGAAATCTCCTCGTCCTCGACCGGCAGCACGCGGTCCATCATTTCCACGACCGTGACATCAACGCCGAGCGTGCGGTAGAACCACGCGAACTCGATCCCGATGGCACCCGAACCAAACACCAGCAAGCTCTTGGGTAAGGCGGCGGGCGTCATGGCCTCGCGGTAGCTCCACACGCGCTTGCCATCGGGCTCAATCGGCGCCACAGAGCGCGCGCGGGCACCGGTGGCCAGAATAATGTGCGCCGCCGTCAGGCTGGTCGTGCCAGTCGCCATCTCGACATCGACACGGCCTTTGCCCGCCAGTGTGGCGCGTCCTTCCAACACTTTCACCTTGTTCTTCTTCAGCAGATGCTTGACGCCCGCATTGAGCTGAGCCGCGACCTGGCGCGAGCGCTGCACAATCTTGGCCAAATCGAAACCCGTGTTACCGACCGACAAACCGAAGGACTCGGCGTGCTGCAAGTACTCATAGATTTCGGCTGAACGCAGCAGCGCCTTGGTCGGGATGCAGCCCCAGTTCAGGCAGATACCCCCGAGTTGCTCACGCTCCACCAGCGCCACACTCAGACCCAATTGAGCCGCGCGGATGGCCGCCACATAGCCGCCAGGACCCCCACCGACCACCACCAAATCAAACTTTTCCTGTTCCATGGCGACTCTCAAAACAGCAGCGCGAACGGGTTCTGAATCGCAGCCTTGAACGCCGCCAGGAACTCCGCACCGACAGCACCGTCAACCACCCGGTGATCGGCTGACAGGGTGCAACTCATCATGGTCGCCACCACCACACTACCGTCCTTGACAACCGGGCGCTGCTCGGCCGCGCCGACGGCCAGAATGCAGGCCTGCGGCGGATTGATGATCGCGCCGAATTCACGGATGCCGTACATACCCAGATTGGAAATCGTGAAACTGCCGCCCTGGTATTCTTGCGGCAATAATTTGCCCGCCTTGCCGCGTTCGGCCAGGGCCTTGACCTCGCCGGAGACCAGGGCCAGGCTCTTGGCCGCCACATTGCGCAGAATCGGCGTGATCAGTCCGCCCGATGTGGCGACCGCCACCGCAATGTCCACCGCGCGGTAGCGCCGAATGGCTGCCTCGGTCCAGCTGGCATTGACCGCAGGCACCTGGCCCATCGCATGGGCCACTGCCTTGATGATGAAGTCATTGACCGAGAGCTTGCCCCTGGGCATGGCATCGTTGAGCTTGCTGCGCAGTTCAAGCAAGGCGTCGAGTTCGCAATCGATCGTCAGATAGAAATGCGGCACTGTCTGTTTGGCCTCGGTCAAGCGCTGGGCGATGGTGCGGCGCATGGCGCTGTGTGCGATGTCTTCGTAGGGCGCTGCGCTGCCGGACTGTGCTGCGCCCGCTGGCACCGCCGCAAGGGCCGCGCGCGCGGCCTCAACATCGCGCCGGACGATGCGCCCGTTCGGACCGGAGCCAGCAAGCGTCGCGAGGTCCAAAGCCATGGCCGCGGCCAGGCGCTTGGCCAAGGGACTGGCCAGCACACGCCCGCCGCTGGCAGCCATGTGCGCAATGGTGGTGACCGGCAGTGCCGCTGCTGCTGTGAGCGATGCCACCGCGGCCGGTTGCGCCTGCGTTGCTGTCAGCGCCGCGTTTGCCTCACCCTCGGGCACGGCTTCACCCGGCTTCACCAGCACCGCGATGACGCTACCGACCTTGATGCGGGCCGTGCCATCGTCAACATAGAGCTTGCCGATGATGCCGGCATCGCTGGCTTCCAGTTCCACCAGGGCCTTGTCGGTCTCGACCTCGGCAATGACATCGCCGGCCTTGACGGCGTCGCCGACCTTGCGCGTCCAGCGCACCAGCGTCAACTCCTCGATGGAGGGTGCCAGCGCGGGCATTTTGACTTCGATTGCCATGCTTGTTCCTTTTTCCAGCGTGTTGCGTCTGCTTACTCTTGCGGCTTGGCACATTGCCAGAGACGGCGCTCGGTCTCTTTCTCGTAGCCCTTACCGAGCGGATAGCTAACCAGTTCGAGTTGCATGCCCCAGGGCGAGAGGAAATAGACCCAGGTCTGACCCGCACTGGGACCGCTGTTGCGCACCGTCGGCGTGCCCAGAATGCGCACGCCGCAGTCTTTGAGATGGGCTACGGCCGCCGCCATATCGTCGACATAAAAAGCCAAATGGTGGCCACCGACATCGCTGTTGCGGGGTTGCCGGGTTTTCTGATCAGGCGCCTGATACTGAAAGATCTCGAAGTTCGAACCATGTTTGCAGCGCAGGAAACTCAGGCGCTGCATCACGCTGCGCGGATGCACGTCAAGATGGGTCTGCATCCAGTCGTCATCGGCCTGGAATGGCCCGAGTTCGTAAAAGGTTTCACAGCCGATGACGTCGACAAAAAAGTCAACGGCCGCATCGAGATCGGGCACGGTAAAACCGATGTGGTCGGTGCCACGCAGTCCCGGCAGCCCCTTGGTGTTGGAAGTCATGGGCAGGCTCCGGTTTACAACGACTGGCCAAGGCCACGCAACATCTGCTCGTAGCCGGCGCGGATTTCCTCACGCCCGACAAAGGCCGAGCGCTCCAGCACTTTGGAGACCGAGGGTGAGGCCTCGCCGCCATGGATTCGCTGCACCGGTTGGTCCAGGTAATCAAAGAGGCGGCGCTGGATCTCATCGGTCAGCATGGCGCCGTAGGAACCGGTCAAGGGCCCTTGCTCCAGCACGACCACGCTATTGGTCTTGCGCACACTCTCACCAATGGTGTCCCAGTCGATGCCGGCGCGGTCGAGCGAGCGCAGATCGACGACCTCGACATCAAGGCCCATCTCATCGGCCACCTGCACCGCCAGCGGTGTCATCGCGAGATAGGTCAACACCGTAAAGGCGCTGCCCGTTCGTACCACCTTGGCCTTGCCCAGTGGAATGCAGTAGTCAAGGTCCTTCAGTGGCCCCTGCCCCTTCGTGTTGTACAGACTGGTGTGCTCGATCACCAGCACCGGGTCTTCGCAGTGCAGCGCACTGTTCATGAGACCGACGTAGTCGAACGGCGTCGAGGGCGCCACGATGCGCCATCCCGGGTACATCGCGTACAGACCAGCCGGGTCCATCGAGTGCTGCGATCCATAACCGGTACCCATTGCGCATTTGGTGCGCAGCACCAGCGGCATGGGCGAGTCGCCGCCGAACATGTGCCGCGCTTTGCCGATTTGATTGAAAACCTGGTCAGCCGCAACCAGCACAAAGTCGGCGTACATGAACTCAACCACCGGGCGGTAGCTGCCTTCGCCCGCAACGCCGCCGGCCAGGCCAACAAAGCCCTGTTCCTCGATCGGCGCCGGAATGATGCGGTCAGGAAAACGCTGCGCCAGACCGCTGGTGGCGCCATTGGTGCCGCCCTTCAAGCGATGGATATCTTCGCCTATGCAGAAGATGCGCTCGTCGGTCTCCATGCGCCGGTGCATCACCTGCGCCACGGCGTCGACAAACGTCATATCACCGAGCGGCCCGGTCGCCGTTTCCTGCTCCTCGAAGCGAACGCCATTGAACTCGGACAAATCACCGCGCAGCCCCTGATCCCGGAAATCGACGCTGGGCCAGAGTTTCGGCTTGATGCGGCGCTTGCCTTCTGCCACTTCAGTCAGGCGCTCCACCACGTCGGCCATGGCACTGACCGCATGCTGGCGCAGCGCATCATTCCCCTTGGGCGTCAACCATTTTCTCTGGGCCAACTCGCGCGCCATGCGCAGCAACGGGTCCCTGGCTTTCCAACTGGCCTCCTCGTCTTTGTCGCGGTAGCCAAAGGCGCTGCCCAGCAGTGAGCCACCATGGTGGAAATAGCGGTAGACCATGGCCTCGATGACGGCCGGTCCGCCGCCGCTGCGCATGTGCTCAAGCGCCATTGTTGAGGCCAGTCGGACCGCCACCGGGTCCATGCCATCGACGCGGTAGGCCGGAATGGCAAAGGCACCACCACGCGAAGAGAGTCGTGTCTCCTTGGTCTGCTCTGTGAGCTTGGTAGCCACCGCATAACCATTGTTCTCGATGAAGAAGCAAATCGGCAGATTCCACAACGCCGCAAGATTCATCGACTCGGGCACCGACCCGATATAGGCACCGCCGTCACCAAAGAAGGTGTAGGCCACTTGCCCTTTGCCCTGGCGCTTTTTAGCCCAAGCCAGGCCGTTGGCGATGGGTACGCCGCCGCCGACAATGGCGTTGGTTCCCATGGCACCAGCCTCGACCCAGCGCAAGTGCATGGAGCCGCCGCGTCCTTTGCAGAAACCATCGGCCAGACCCATGATTTCTGCCATGCTGCGGTAGAGCAATTCACAGACCTCAGCTGGCAAGGGCGCGGTGCGCGGATCGTAAGCCGCGTTGTCAATGTGGCGCAGGCACTTTGCAAGAAACCCGTGGTGACCACGGTGTGAGCCGGTGATCATGTCACCCGAGCTCAGCGGCGAGATCGCGCCGACGGCACCGCCTTCCTGACCAATGCTCGAATGCAGCGGCCCGTGCACCAGTCCGAGTTTTTCCATCTCCAGCACCGCTTCTTCAAACGCCCGAATCACATGCAAGTGATACTGCATGCGCAGCAACGCGGCCTGCCCAACGGCGTCCCAATCCTGCGCAGTAGAGGCGACTTCGATCCAGGGTGTTTGGTATTTGAGCTTGGTGATGGTTGGCATGGGTTTGCCCTCGTTCTAGATAAGTTGGTCGGACAACGCCGCGCGCTGGCGTGCCTGACGCGTGCGATTTGACAGGCGTTCAATGGCGTCGATGATGTCGTTGACCTCGGTCGCCGGGATGTCGCGGGTGATGAACATGATGCGCGTGCGCCTGTCGGCACTCGGCCACTGCGGCAGCCACTCCAGCTTGTGCACCAGGTTCTGTGCGCCGTGCACAACCGCTGGTCGCGTCGGCTCTTCCTCGATGGCGATGATGCCTTTGACGCGCAGCATCTGCGGCCCGGCATTCTGTGAAAGGGCATCGAGCAGCAGTTCGAGCGTGCGCATATCCCACGGATAGTCCCGCACGACGCTGAAACGCTGGATGCGTCGGTCCTGCTGCCCATGCGGGTGCTCATGTCCATGACGGTCGTCATGCGCTGGCGCGACCTGATCCGCGCTGTTGGCACTCCAACCGTGGCTAAGCAACTGCTCGGGAGTGAAGTGCAGCACAGAGCCGACATCCTGCAACTCAGACGCCAGGATGATCGGGGCCAGCGGATTCAAGGCGCGAAGGCGGCTTAGCAAGGTCGCCAGCGCGTGCTCCGGCACCCCCGACAGATCGGTTTTCGTAATCACCAGTCGGTCTGCCATGACGAGTTGCTGAACCGATTCGATATGGGCGTCCAACGTGGCCTGCGCATTGACGGCGTCCACCGTGGTCACAATGCCGGCCGGCACATAGCGTGCATTGACGCTGGGTTCGCCCAGCAGAACTTCAAGCACTGGCGTTGGTTCTGCCAGACCCGACGTCTCAATCAGCACACGATCAAAGGGCCCGATGCTTCCCTGCGCGCGTCGCTGGAAGAGATCGCTCAGAGTCGCAACCAGATCGCTGCGCACAGCGCAGCAAAGGCAACCGTTTTCCAGCAGAACGACCGCATCGTCGCTGGCTTCGATCAGGTCGTGATCGATGCCGATAGCACCGAACTCGTTGACAATAACTGCCGTGCGTTGCAAGTCCGGCTCGCGCAGGATGCGGTTGAGCAAGGTGGTCTTGCCGCTGCCCAGAAAGCCGGTCAGGATGCTGACCGGTATCCGGGGCGCTCGGGCGTTTCTGACATCCGGAGGCAACATGCGCTTATCCCGTCACCAGTGCACGCAACCAGGCTGGCTTGCCCGGGTCCAGCAACAGCAAAGCCAAGAGGCCACCAATGATGGAAAGATTTTTCGAGAACTGCACCAGTTGAGTGAAAACGATGCTGCCGTTGACCTGTATCGGCCAGTGGTAGATCATGCTCGCGAGAACCGTGAAGGCGATCCAAACCAGCGCGACAACCCACACCTGCGTGTTGCTGATCAGTAACACGCTACCCGCCAGTTCCATCGTGATGACCAGCGCCAGCAGGTAGCTCGCCAGCGGTAAACGATGCTGACGCATGTCGGCTACGGTCTCCTCGTAGTGAAAAGCCTTGTAGAGCCCGGCAAACACCCAGACGCCACAGGTCAAGAGCCTGATCAGCGCATAGACCGATGCCGTGGCTGGAGCCATCCTCAACGCAGTCAGAACACGTCGCAGCCGGGCAGGCCGCAAGATATCAGGCGATCAGACGGGAAGTTTGTGATGACCTCGCAACCATCCTTGGTGACCACGACTTCCTCTTCGATACGTGCCGCACCCGAGCCATCGGCTGCGCCCTTCCAGGTTTCAACGGCAAACACCATGCCCTCTTTGAGCACGGTGTTCTGGCCCTTGAAGCGCCGGCTGATGATGGGCCGCTCCCACAGCGACAGGCCAATACCGTGGCCGTACTGCAGCAAAAAGGCTTCGTCCTCGTTGCGGTAACCGAACTCTTCGGCGCCGGGCCAACTGTTGGCGACGTCATCGACGGTGGCACCGGGGCGGATCGCGTCGATCGAGGCGCTGATCCATTTAGAAGCAAGTTCGTAGGCCTCGAGTTGGTGGTCGTTGGGCTGGCCACAGACAAAGGTGCGGTAGTAGCAGGTGCGGTAACCGTTGAAGGAATGCATGATGTCGAGATAAATCATGTCGCCCGGCTGGATGATGCGGTCCGAGAAGGTGTGCGAGTGCGGCGTACCGCGCGGGCCTGCGACCGAGTTGATGCACTCAACGCGCTCGGAGCCCATGCGAAACAGCCGGTCGTGGGCGATGGCCACGAGCTCGTTTTCCCGCACGCCGGGCCGGATCGCCTTGCAAATGTCGTAGTAAGTGCCGTCCACCATGGCGGCAGCGACCTTGAGCAACTCGATTTCGTCGGGCGTCTTGACTTCGCGCGCATCGAGCATCGCCTGCTGGCCATCAACCACTTCAATGCCGGCCTTTTCCAGAGCACGCAGCATGGGCAGTTCCAACAGGTCAATGCCCAAAGGCTTCTTGTCGATGCCGTAGTGCACCAGCATCTTCTTGATCTGTTGGGCGAACTCATCCTGCACATTCATCGACGGTGGCAGCGCGCCCTGCATATTGCTGACCGGGGCACCAACGCGATCGGCGATCCAGGGACTACTGATGCGCTTGGCCGGCGGTGCCGGATCCCACAGATAAGGTTCGCCGTCGCAGGGGCACAGGGCGTAGCGGTCAAACTTGTCGCGCACCCATTCGCCGATGTGCGTGCCGGTGATATAGCGCACGTTGTCCACATTGAAACAGAGCACACCACCCAGGCCGGCCGCCTTCACGGCTGCTTGCGCGCGTTCGAAACGCTGGCGGATCAGGCGCGCATAGTCAACGCCCTTCTCCCAATCCTTGGCCATCGTGCCCCAGTTCGCCTTGGCATGCGGGCGGTTGTATTTCATGTCGTTCTCCTCAGGCAGTCTTCGCACCAAAAATCTGCGGGCGCAGTTTGGGCAGGCAAGGCGTTGCACGGATCGGGTACACCGCTTCGGTGCCGAGTTCGACCGCCGCGTGCCAGGCCCAGCGCGGGTCCCACATCGCAGCACGGCCGATCGCGATCATGTCAGCCTGGCCGCCGGCGACGATCTGCTCGGCCAGTTTGGCGTCAGCGATCAACCCCACCGTGCGCGTGACGAGCCCCGACTCCTGCTTCACGCGCGCCGCCAGCGCTGCATGGTAGCCAGGCGCCATTGGCACCTGCTGACGCGGGTCGAGTGCGCCCGAAGAGACGTCGATGTAATCGCAACCCAGCTTCTTGAGTTCCTTGGCAAACTGCACTGTCTGTTCGATTGTCAGGCCGCCCTCGACCCAATCAACCGCCGACACGCGCACGCCCAGGGGCTTGTCCGCCGGCCAGACCGCGCGCATGGCGGCAAAAACCTCGAGCGGAAAACGCATGCGGTTTTCGGCGCTGCCACCGTACGCATCGGTGCGCTGGTTGGAAAGTGGCGAGAGGAACTGGTGCATCAGGTAGCCGTGACCCGCGTGGAATTCAATCAGGTCGTAGCCGACCCGATCGGCACGCTGCACGGCACTGACGAAGTCGGCCTTGACCTTGTCCATGTCGCTGCGGTCCATCGCCTTGGGCACCTGCCAGTCCGGGGCGTAGGGCAGAGCTGAAGGCGCGAAAGTGGTCCATGCGCTCTCCTCCTTGGTCAGCGAGCGACCCCCGAGTGCCGGTGGCAGCGTCGAGGCCTTGCGCCCGGCATGGCCGAGCTGTATGCCGATCGCTGCGGCGCCGAATTTCTTACAGAAGGCGACAACGCGCTTGGCCGCGACTTCCTGTGCTTCGCTGTACAGACCAGCGCATTTGTGCGTGATGCGGCCCTCGGGGCTGACGCCGGTGGACTCCTTCATCACCAGAGCCGCAGCGCCCATGGCGAACTGCCCGTAATGCATCAAATGCCAGTCATTGGAACAGCCGTCCTCCGAGATGTACTGGCACATCGGTGATACAACGACCCGGTTCGACAGCTTCAGGCCGCGCAATTCGATGGTGGAAAAAAGTAGACTTGACATGGGTTCTCCTGGTGGGTTTTCAATAAAAGTTTATGCTAAGCAGCATGCTATGCGTCGCGGCCAAGGTAGGCACGCCGGATATGGCTTTGTGCCATCAGTGTTTCGGGGGCGCCCTCGGCAATGATCCGGCCTTCTTCCAGGACGTAGGCGCGACCTGCGATCTCCAACGCCATGGCCACATTCTGTTCGACCAGCAGCACGGCAACGCCGCTCTGGTTAATGTCCTTGATGACTTGGAACATTTCCAGCACGATCGATGGCGCCAGGCCGAGCGAGGGCTCGTCGAGCAGGAGCAGGCGCGGCTGCGCCATCAAGGCACGGCCGATCGCCACCATCTGCTGCTGGCCACCCGATAGTGCGCCAGCAGGCGCATCAAGACGCGTCTTGAGCACCGGGAAGATCTCGAACACCCGCTCCAGCGACTGCTGCCGATTGGCACGCGCCGCCGCCCGGTAGCTACCGAGTTCGAGGTTCTCGCGCACGCTCATGGTGGTGAACAGCCGCCTCCCTTCTGGCACCAGCGCAATGCCCTGATCGCAGAACTGGTGTCGGGGCAGCTGGTTCAGATTGCGCCCGTCCATTGAGAAGTTGCCCGCCGTAATGCGGTTGAGCCCGGCAATGGCGTCGATGAGGGTGGTCTTGCCAGCGCCATTGGGGCCGACGACGCAGACCAACTCACCCGCAGTGATCCGGATGGAGACATCCCACAGCGCTGTCGCCGCGCCGTAGCAGACCTGGATGCGATCGAGTTCAAGCATGGGGTTTGCCCAGATAGACGGTAATAACTTCGGGTCGGCCCATCACCTCTTCGGGCTTGCCTTCGGCGATGACCTTGCCGTAGTTCAGCACCACGATGCGGTCGCTCAACTCCATCACGGCGTGCATCACATGCTCGACAAAAATAATGGTCGCGCCCAGGTCGCGAATCGCGCGGATGGTGCTGATCGCATGGTCAATCTCGGACGGTGTCAGACCCGAGAGCACTTCGTCGAGCAGCAGCAACCGGGGCTTGGATGCGAGTGCGCGCGCGAGTTCAAGGAACTTGCGCTGATGCAGGTTGAGCGCTTCGGGCAAGACGTCAGCTTTATCGGCAAGGCCGGTGAACTCCAGCCAGTAGCGCGCCTCTTGCTCGGCTGCAGAGCGCTCCAGCGCGGCGCGGCCGAACATGGCGGGTAAGGTTACGTTCTGCAGCACGCTCAGGTGGGCGAACGGCCGCGGGATCTGGTAGGTACGGGCGATGCCGGACTGGGCCACACGGTGTGCGCTCAGACCCGCAATGTCAAGGCCGTCGAACAGGACGATTCCCGAGTCCGAGCGGAAGTGCCCGCTGACGAGGTTAATCAGCGTCGACTTGCCCGAGCCATTAGGCCCAACCAGGCCCAAAATCTCGCCGCGATGCACTACGACGTCAGCGCCGTCGAGGGCCTGCACGCCGCTGAAGGCCTTTGACAGACCGTTGATCTTGAGCAGCGGATGGCCTTTAACTTCGCCGGCGGGCGCCACCGGCATCGGACTCGGCGCTTGCGCGGCAACGGCCGGTGTCGCCGCATCGCGCCGCCGGCCCTGCAGACGCGGTATGAAACGCCCGAGCAAGCCCTCGGGCATGAACAGAATGACCACAATCAGGATCAGACCGACCGCCGCACGGCCGGCTACCGGGTAGTCTCCCGCAGTAAAGCCATAAAGCAGACCCGTGATCACGGTCGCGCCAACCGCCGGGCCGAGCCAGTGCCGGGTGCCGCCGAGCACGCTCATCAGCACAACGTTCAGCGGCACGATAATGGAGAAGGTCTCGCCAACCGTGATATATGAAATGAACATGGCATGAATGCCACCAGCCATCCCGGCCAGGCCGCAGGAGATGGCGAAGGCCGTGAGCTTGTAGCTGAAGGTCGGCACGCCCATTACCTCGGCCACATCCTCGTCGTCATGGATCGCAAACAGGCCGGTGCCAAGCTTGGAGTGGTAGATGGCGTAGGCGATCCACAGCGTCAGGGCCGCCATTGCCAGTCCCAGGACATAGAGCGTCGAGGCCGGCGACGACAGGAGTGCCGGCAATGGCACTGAGGAGAGTGAGACGCCCTGGCCACCGTCGATCGGCGTGTTTAAAACGATGGTGGCAAGCACAAAGGTCACGGCCAGCGTGAGCAGTGCGAACAACTCACCGCGCAAGCGGCGCATGCGAAAGACCACAGCCCCTATTCCCAGACCCAGCAGCGCCGCAATCAGTCCGGCTGCGGGCAGGGTCCAAAGGAAAGGCAGTTCCAGGCGCCCGGCCAGGGTTGCGGTGGTATACATGCCGGCGCCGAAGAAGGCGCCATGGCCGAAGGAAAAGTAGCCCGAGTAGCCGGAAAGAATGTTCCATGAAGTGGCCAGCACCATGGCCGAGAAAATGAGGTAGAGAAAGGACTCATAGAACGGCGGCAATCCCATGAAGGGAACGCCCACCAGTAGCAGTCCGACTGTGGCGAACACCCCGAAGGCAGGAAACTTCATGTTAGATTTTCTCCGCGCGCAGCAGGAGCACCAGGATCAGGAGTGAGAAGGAGACCAGCGGCGCCCATGCCGGCGAGATCACCGCCATGGTCAGGGCCTCGCTGACGCCGATCACGATCCCTGCCACAAGTGGCCCCAGCGGTCGGCCCAGGCCCCCGATCATCACGGCCGCGAAGACGACGCCGACCCAGGAATAGATCTGCGAAGGCGATAGCGTGTAGCTCAGCGCCAGACACAACCCGGCGACCCCGGCAAAGGCGGCGGACAAGCCCGACAGCAGCAACGCCAGCATGCGTTCATTGACCCCGAAGGCGGCTGCGATCTGTGGATCCTCAGCGGCCGCCCGCATCGCCTTGCCCAGATCGGTGCCGCGCAAAGCGGCCCAGGTGCAAAGCGCCAGGGTGATGGCGATGACGAGCGTGAGCAGTTCAGGCACCGGAACATAGAGCGAGCCGACCTTGAATTTCATCCCGCCGTAGACCGACTCGAGCCGTCGATAGTCGGCCGTCCAGATCGACTGGATCAGGCTCTCGATGATCACGGTGAAACCGAAAGTGACCAGCAAGGAATTGAAGGGGCTGATGGAAAATCGTGAAAACAACCATTGCATCAACACACCGAAGGCAAAGAAGCCGGGCAAGATCAACGCCAGCGTGAGCAGCGGATCCATGCCGGCATAGGTGGTCAGTTGAAAGGTGAGATACGCGCCCAGGAAGGCGAGCGCGAAGTGCGCCAGGTTGATCTGGCGCAGCATCCCCCAAGAGAGACTGAGTCCAAGCCCCAGCAGTCCGTAAAGCGATCCGATAAAGACCCCGGACAGCACGGACTGGCTGAGCAACGTGAAACTCGGGAATGACATCTGCGCAGCGCCTTAATCGACCAGCAACTTGGCACCGGGAGCAGCCCATTCCTTGGGCCAAACGGTAACCCAGCGGCCTTTTTGCACCTGTTTCACACGCATCAGGTCATCGCCGAAATTGCTCGGACCGTCAAAGCGCAGTCGGCCCTGGATGGTATCGACGCGGTTTTTCCGGAGCCACTGTGCAATCGCCTTATCGTCCAAGCCCTTGGTCGCAACGACCGCGGCTTCCAGCACTTGCCAGGCCGAGAACGAGGCAGCAGCCTGGGTTTCCACCGAGTTGTCCGGCAGACCGGCCTTGGTGGCGCGCTCGTTGAATATCTTGACGAAATCGGCGGCCAGCGGGTTGTTGGTGAAGGGGGCGTGCTGCTCGAAGATCGACGCGGCCAGCGCGTGCTCTGCGCCGGGCGCACTGGCCAGCGGTGCCGGTGCCGGGTACATGTGGTACTGCAGCGGCGGCACGTAGTCAATCTTCTTCATCGCTTCGAGCAACAGGTTGCCCTCCAGGCCGATGGCTCCTACGAAAACAAAGTCGGGATTTGCATCCTTGACACGGGCGGCAATCGGCCCGTAGTCCTTGTTGCCGAACTCCCATTCGAGGAACAGCAGTTCCTTCACGCCGCGCTTCTTCGCGACCTCGCGCGCGCCGACCGACATCATGTAGACCGACGGGAACTTGCTGGTAACGATGGCGATCGTCTTGGGGAACTTGGTTGTGGCGGCGAGTGCGTCAAACAAGGTGTTGGGCACGGTCGCCGCCGGATCGTAGCCAACCGACCAGGCCGGAAACTGCATGTCGTACTTGGCCAGGCTGGGTATGCCCAGGGTGTGGTGAACCAGCACCTTCTGGTATTTCTGCGCAACGCCGATGGCCGAAAGAATGTTGCCGGTGGCGTACGGGCCCATCAGCAGATCTACCTTGTCCACAGTGACCAGTTGCTCGTACAGGGTGCGTGCCAGATCAGGCTTGGACTGATCGTCCTTCACCAACCACTCGACCGGGCGGCCCAGCAGTCCGCCGCGCTTGTTCAATTCCTCGATATAGATTTCACCGGTGAGTTTGTGAATGATGGCGGTCGCCGAGAGCGGCCCGGTCAGCGCGAGCGTGCTGCCGATGCGGATCGGCGGCCCTGCCGGCGTGGCCGCGGCCACCGATTGCAGACCGAGCAGGCTGAACGCCAAGAGCGCGCTGCCCAATCCCAGCATCAGACGTTTGATGAGTTTCATGGCTATCTCCTTCTTTGTATGAATATGTCGAACGCAAGAAATTCAAAGCAACAACCAGCCACCGTCGACGTTCAAGTTGACGCCGTTGACGGAGCGGTTGTCCAACAGAAAAATGACCGAACTGACGACATCGTCGGTGGTCGCCAGGCGCCCGATCGGCGTGCGCACCCTGACCCGTTCGAGCACCTCGGGCGGCTTGCCGCTCCAGGCCGGCGTGTCTCCGATAACGCCAGGATGCACGGCATTGAATCGCACCGGGGCCAGTTCCACCGCGAGCGTGCGGATCATGCTCGTGATGCCACCATTGACCGTGGTGACAGTGGTGGAGCCAGGGTAAGGGCGCTCCTTGGCCAGACCGCCGAACAGCACCACGGATGCGTCCTGCGCAAAGCGCGGCGACAGCGTGTGGATAACCTCGGTGTAGCCAACAAGTTTGAGTGTGACGAGGCGAAGCGCGCTGTCGATGTTGTAGTTCTTCACCCCGTTTTCATCGCGCTCAATGGCTGCGAGCACCAGGTACTTGACCTTGCCAATGTCGGCCAGCCTTGCGGCGAGTTCCCTGGGTTGCGCGAGATCGAGCGCGATGCCGCGCGTGCGGCCACCGATCTCAGCGGCTACGGCCTGGGTGCGCGCTGCGTCGCGACCACTGATGACGACATCCTCGCCACGATCGGCCAGCACTTTGGCCAACTGGCGGCCGATGCCCGAGGTACCTCCAATAATCACGACTTGTCCAGACATGCGAATTCCCTTTCATTGATGGGTGTGAGGCCGATGGATCGAGAGCCAGAAATCAGCCGCGCTTGGTTGCGGCTTCTGCTGCGAGCTTTTCCCTGAGGTAGTCCCAGTCGCGGTTGAAGCGGTAGCCGTGCCGCGTTGGCAGTTGGGGCGACTGGGTTTCAAGCCAGCGCACAGTGCGTCGGCTGGTGTTGTAGAAGGCATGCGTGCATCCGACGCCGGTCCAGAATACGTCGCCCACACGAAGTGTGTAGCGCTTGCCATCGGCGACCGCCTCGACCTCGCCGTCGAGGATGGTGTAGGACTCCTCCATCGGGTGGTCGTGCGGTTGCGCCACGCCGCCGGGCTGGTACTGAACCATGAAGATCGTGTGCAATTGGGCGTCCAGACGTTGGTCGACCAGCATCTTCAGCGCAATGCCGCTGTAGGCCAGCAGCGCGGTCGACATGCTGGCCGACACGGTCGGGGCATTGACGGCGGCGCCGCGCTTGAGCACGTCAAGGTCGATGTCGCTGTCTGCCATTCGAAACAGATTGCGCGAGCGCGGGTCGCGGATGTCGAGCTCAACCGATTGGTAGCCCGCTGGCGGGCCGAGGAAGAAGGTGTCATCTTCCTCTTGCGCGCGCGGCTGTGGGGCGGTCATGTCAATCCATCGCGCCGTGCCCTGCATGGGGCCGAGCCACGCATGCGGCACGCCAACCGGTATCAGGCCACAGGCACCGGGAACGAGCGAATATGCGCGGCCATCCAGAATCAGCGTTGGTTCGCCCTCGAGGATGTAGAAGCTCTCTTCGCAGGAATGAATATGGCTGTCAACGCGGCCGCCGGACGGCAGCGCGCAGAGTCCAACGCCCATGTGCACCGAGCCGGTGTCGGCGCCGACCACGCAACAGCGACTGAAGGAGTCGCTGTTGCCCAGATAGGCTGGAACCAGTTTGATGGCTGCGGCTGGTAGGTAATGGTGCATGCAATCGTTCTCGATGGTTTGTACTTTTGGGCCGCTCAGTCCTGCTGGCTGGCAGAGGATTGATCGAGCTTGATGGACAACCCGGCGCTGCGCTCCATCACCTTGATGACAGCGGCGTAATCCTCCGCGGCGCAACCCTGCGCCATGGCAGCATGCATCAGTTGCTGCGTCATGGCAGTCTGGGGCAGCGGCACATGGCTGGCAGCTGCAGCACCGAGGATCAGGTCCATGTCCTTGATCATCTGCTCGACCGTGAAGGTTGGGGTGAAATCACGCTCAACCAATTGCACGGCCTTGGCCTTGATGATCGGCGAAGCAACCGCGCTGGCTCCGAGTACCTGCCACATGTCGTGCCAGTCCAGGCCACCTTTGCGCCCCAGCGTCAGGCCCTCCGACAGCATGGCGCTGGTCTGCGCAATCATCAGGTTGACAATCAGTTTCATCAACCGCGCCTCTTCGGCCTGGCCCAGATAAAAATGGTTCGGCCCCAGCAATTTCAACAACCCAAACACCTCGTCGTAGGCATCACGGGGGCCCGACACCATCACTGTGAGTTGCGCCTTTTCGGCCATCATGTTGTTGCCCGAAACTGTGGCCCGCATATAGCGCACGCCGCTCGCGGCGCAGTATTGGGCGGCGTCGGCCGAGGCCTGCTGCGATACGGTGCTGGTATCGACGTAGATCGAGCCCGGCCGGGCCGCGGCAGCCACCTGCGCCGCGCCGCCGCGCAAGGCGGCATCGTTGGGCAGCGAGGAAAAAATAACTTCAGCCTGCGCGATGGCGCTTGTCGCGTCTTGCGCGACTGCCAAGCCCTGCGCTCTGGCAAGTTGCAATCGGTCCGCACTGAGGTCACTGACCGTCAGCGCATGGCCCGCCGCGCGCAAATGCATAGCCATCGGCAGGCCCATCTTGCCGACACCAAGAAAATGAATCCTCATGCTCACTGCGCCTTCAGGTTAGCCGCTTTGACAATGCGGGCAGCCGCTTCCATTTCAATTTTGATGTTGGCATTGAAAGCCTCGGTGCTTTGGACAAAGGGTTCGGCGCCGAGCTTGGACATGCGTTCCCTGAGCTCTGGGGAAGCCAGTGCTTTGCTCGCTTCCTCATGCAGTTTCTTGACCACGGAAGCTGGCGTGGCACTGGGCACGATCATGCCGACCCAAAGCGTGTAGTCAGAGCCAGCCACCCCCGCTTCGACTGAAGTCGGTATATCGGGCAGGGGAGAGGCGCGCGTCCGGGTGCTGACTGATAACGCCCGCAGTTTGCCATCGCGGATCAGTGGCAGTGCCGAGGCCAGCGGCGCAAAGAACCAGTCATTGCTGCCCCCAATCACGTTGGTCATGGCCTCTGGCGTGCCTTTATAGGGGACGTGCAGCGCCTCGATACCGGCTTGCAGGCGGAAGATTTCGGCATTGAAATGGGTTGCACTTCCAATGCCGGCCGAAGCGTAATTGAGCTGTCCCGGTTTGGCTTTGGCGGCGGCGACCAGATCCGCCTGGCTCTTCCAGCCCTTGGACGGATTGACCACCAGCACATTGGGGATGGCGGCCAGCGTGGTGACGCCGGTCAGATCCTTCAGTGTGTCGTAGCCCAGGTTGGCATAAAGCGAAGGATTGAGTAC
The DNA here is from genome assembly GCA_903896425.1 of uncultured beta proteobacterium. Lineage (GTDB taxonomy): Bacteria > Pseudomonadota > Gammaproteobacteria > Burkholderiales > Burkholderiaceae_C > Rhodoferax. The sequence goes on from CAITXW010000046.1 coordinate 18,930, forward strand.
ATGCCCGGAGGCATGCACCAGCACGGTGTAACCATCGGGCTCACTGCGGGCGACTTGCACCGCACCAATGGTGCCGCCGGCGCCGAGTTTGTTCTCGATGAGGATCGGCTGGCCCATGCTCTTGCTCATGGCGTCGCCCACCGTGCGGGCAATGATGTCGGTGGCGCTACCAGCGCTGAACGGCACAACAAACCGGATCGGCTTGACCGGATAGGCTGATGCTGGCCCGCCCGAAAGAACCTGCGCTGCTGCGCTGGCCGCAACCAGCACCATCGTGGCTGCGATGACAATTTTTTTCATTCTTTGTCTCCTCATTTTTTTTCAGTTTAGGCCGGGTGCTACACCTTCTGTCCAATAGGTTTGACGGCACCATTCAAAGTTATTGAACGGGATGCAGACCGAGAGCGCCTGCGATCTTGGTTCCGCTGGCATTGAGCGCACTCAAGCGCAGCGGCAAGTCAACGTCCAGCAGTTGTCCGTGGCGCTTCTTCCAGCGCCCGGCCACCATCACGCTGTCGATGTTGACCAGTGACGCCTGCATCAGCACGCTGCTGAGAGGGTCATGCACCGGCTGCATGTTCAGATCACCGGCGCGGATCAGCACCAGATCAGCCTGTTTGCCAGGTGCCAACGAACCAATGCGGTGTTCCTGTTGCAGCATGCGTGCGCCTTCCAATGTGACCCATGACAGCGCCTCGCGCGTCGTGATGGTTGATGTTGGCGGGATGCCGCCGTGCGCGGTGCGGTAGGCGAAGTTGTCGAGGCTGCGCTGCATCCCCAGTGCGATGCGAGCCTGCGTCAGCATGTCACCGCTGATGACACTCTCCAGATCGACGCCGAGCGAAGGCGCATTGCCCAACGCGCGCAGCCGCCCTGTAATCGGATGGCCATGGCCCTGCGTCATCTCACTCTCGGCAGCTGCGGAGAAACTCATGCCCAGATCGCAAAAGCGCTGCAACTGTTCGTCGCTCAGGGCATGACCGTGAACGATGTTGATGTGCGGTCCGAGCAGGCCGGCGGCCTCAAGTTTCTGCCAGCCCTCGGGTGTGCGCGCAGCGCCGCCGCCCTGGTGCATGGAGGCCAGAATCCCCAGTTCCCGTGCCATGCGGAAATCGTGCATTGCCACTTCCAGCGTGCAATAGTGCGGACCCAGAACGGCTGCGTGAATGCTCAGCAGGGAATGGCCCTGATGGGTTTTGAGCAGGCGCTCAAGCTCGGCGCGGGGATGCGCCACTTCCCAGAAAGGGGTTTCGCCTGGTTTGGGATCGGGCTTGGGTGTGCCGTGGAAAAACGCGGCACGAATGCCCGACTCCAGCAAGCCCGCAAGCGCCGCGTCGTTGTGGGCGGGCGTACGGTTGTTGTGGCACCAGTCAACCAGGGTGGTGGTGCCGCAGTTGAGCTGGTTCAGTGCGCCCAGCAAGCTGGCGATGTACAGATCCTGCGGCTCGAACACGGTGGCCAGTCCGGCGTGCATCTTCTGGAAATACTCGAGCAGCGTCCAGTTCGATGCCAGGCCGCGCAGCGCGGTCTGCCAGGTATGCATATGCGCATTGACCAGGCCCGGGATGAGGATGCAGCCAGACGCATCGATGAGCTGCGCATCATCGACATCCAGACGCGGTGCGATCGCGGTGATCGTGTCGTCTGTCAGCAAAATGTCGCCTACGGGCAAATCGCCCTGCGCATCCATCGTGATGATGGTGGCCCCCCGAATCAGCGTTCTGGTCAGCGCCACAGCCATTGCTCAGACCTCGAGGCCATCGCTGATCTTGATGCTTTCAGGTTTGAGTTCCAGCCCGGCGTCCTTGGCGGTTTCGACCAGCAGCACTGAAAAATCAATGTCATCGTAGCCACGCCCCACCAGCCTGGATACCGACTCGCGCGTGGCCGCTGCCGCGGGCATGGCAACGCCGTAGGCCTTGGCAGTGGACAAGCCGAGGTCCAGGTCCTTAAGCAGGAGCTTGGGTGTAAAGGTGACGTTCTCGAATGTCAGATTGCTGAGCACCGGCGTCTTGTAGCGGGTATACATGGAGCCCAGTACAGAATCGTTGATGCTTTCGAGAAACACATGGCGCGGGATGCCTGCCTTCTCGGCCAGAACCGTGATCTCGCACAGGTTCTGAATGACAACGCCAAACATGGTGTTGTGGGCGATCTTCCAGATGCGCGCCAGTTCGCCCTCACCGACCCACATGACCTTGCGTGCCATGGTCTGCAGGTAAGGCTGCGCCATGTCGTACAAGGCCTTCGGCCCGGATGACACGATCAACAGTTTGCCGGCCTTCGCCACCTTGGCATTGCCCGATACCGGCGAGCACAAATAGGCCACGCCCATGCTCTCGAGTCGCGCTCGAATTTCTGTCGAACCACTTTGCGAAATCGACGAACTGTCCACTACCACTTGCGGTTTTGCGTTGCCCATCACCAGGCCGTCCGCGCCAAACAAAACTTCCTTCAGGTCATCCGTTGTCGAAACCATGGTGAACACCACGTCGCAAGTGGCCAGTGCCTGTTTGTTCGGTGCAAGGGTGGCGCCGTACTCCAGCAGCGGCGTTGCCTTGGCCACCGTGCGGTTCCATACGCTGACCCCATAGCCCGCCTTGAGCAGCCGCTTGACCATGGCCTCGCCCATCCGACCCAAGCCGATCCAACCAATACTGTTTGCCATACGTGTGTGCCCGGTGTTCAAAAGTCAGCCATGCTAATGCACGAGCCATGGAGGCCATACTGGTGTTTGTCCCAATGCTTGGCCTCAGAGTGTCCCGTTCGCGACTTCGGAATTTCATTCGCAACACGCAATGAATCCATGCGCAAGCGCGGCAAACGGCTTCACTGATCACTGATAATCCGGCACCATGAACCTTGGCGTTACTCTTTTCCCGTTGGGCTGGCAGCACTACCTGCTGGGCGGCCTGTTGATTGGTGCCGGGGCCGCGCTGCTGTTCGTGCTGACCGGGCGCATCGGCGGCATGAGCACGGTGTTTTCCTCGACTTGGTCATACCTGCTGCAGCGGCCTTTCTTTCAGCAACGCCGCTTTATTGATTCACGCGGCTGGCGTCTGATCTATGCGCTGGGCTTGATTCTGGGCGCGCTGGTCTGGTGGCTCGGTTTTGCCGGTGGCAAGCCTGAGGCAACGGCAGTGCCGGTGTGGCAACTGCTGGTCGGTGGTTTCTTCGTCGGCTACGGCGCACGCCTGGGCAATGGCTGTACCTCCGGCCACGGCATCTGCGGCCTGGGCTCACTGCAACTGCCCTCGTTGCTGGCGGTGTTGACCTTCATGGCTACTGCCTTCATCACTGCGAATCTGATCGCGCAGGTAATGCCATGAAGGCGGCACGCGGTTTGGCGACGCTCGCGGCGGGCATGCTGTTTGGCTTCGGCCTGTCGGTCTCGACCATGATCCGGCCCGAAGTCGTGCTGAGCTTTCTGCGCTTTCAGGACTTCGGCCTGATGCTGGTGATGGGTGGCGCGGTGATCGTCGTGCTGCTGGCCTACAAACTGGCGCCGCGCCTGATGATGCGCCCACTGCTCGACGATCACTTCCATGAACACCCGAGTGTCTGGAACCGCGACACCGCTGTCGGCGCCGCACTGTTCGGCGTTGGGTGGGGTTTGTGCGGCGTCTGCCCGGGCCCGGCCATTGCGGGCCTTGGTGCCGGCAACTGGAGCCTGCTCTGGGCTCTGGCCGGCATTGCGCTGGGCGCGTTGGTGCAGGGTCTCAGGGCGAAATAAACGCCCCACCCTGCAGCACCGCAGGGATTGAATCAGTCGGGCGCGACGCTGGGCGGCGCCGTATCCTTGCGCGTCGCACGACCCAGAACGCCCTCAATCATGCGATCAAGTTTTTGCGCAGCGCCGGTAACGCTCAGGTACAGGGTTGCCGCGTGCTCGGTCACTGCCAGAGGCGAATGCCCCTGCACGCGCGCTTCCATGACGCAGCGCTTGTCATTGCCGCCGCTCTTGTGCCCATCCCCGTCGCCCAGGTGCGCTTCGACTCGCGTGATGTTCGCGCTGTGGTGGCGCAGCGCGTTCTTGATTTCACCGGTAGCCCATGTCACCAGGGCCTCGTGACCTTCAACGTGATGGTCGGTATGGATTTGGATTTGCATGATGCATTATTCGCCTATATTGGCAAGCAGCGTGCCTGCGAAAAGAATATTTACCTGCGATACATCAACTGAAAGTCAAGCATGAAAGCCATCTGGAACAACACCGTCATCGCCGAGAGTGATGACACGGTCCTGGTCGAAGGCAACCATTACTACCCGGCCCCGAAGCCAGAGGCGGCCATGGTGCGCGACCGCGTCGCCTTTGGCAATAGCGTCAAAGTCATGCCATGAGCGCCCTGCCCGCGCCGCAGGTACTGGCCTTCGATGTCTTTGGCACGGTGGTGGATTGGCACAGCGGCATTGCGCGCGAAGTGCAAGCCTTGCGCCCTTCTGTGGACGGTGGTGCTTTTGCGCTGGCCTGGCGCGCCGGCTACCAGCCGACGATGCAACGTGTGCGCTCGGGCGAACTGGGCTGGACCCGTCTGGATGAATTGCACCGCCTGATCCTGGACGGCATCCTCAAGGACTTCGGCCTCGACGACCTGAGCGAAGCGCAAAAGCAGCAGTTGAACAAGGCCTGGCACCGGCTCGACCCCTGGCCTGACGTTGTGGCCGGTTTAACGCGACTCAAAACCCGCCATACCCTGTGCACGCTGTCCAACGGCAATATCGGTTTGCTGACCAACATGGCCAAGCGCGCCGGCCTGCCTTGGGACTGCGTTCTGTCGGCCGAAGTGTTTCGCGCCTACAAGCCCGACCCGGCGACTTACCTCGGCGTAGCGCGCACCTTTGACTTGGCGCCCGAGCAGGTGATGTTGGTGGCAGCGCACCAAGATGATCTGGCCGCGGCGCGTGCTTGCGGGCTGCAGACGGCCTATATCGAACGGCCCTTTGAATTCGGCAGCGCGCAACCCAAAGATGTGTCACCGAATGCCGCCAACACCCGGCACGCCAAGAACTTCCTGGCGCTCGCTGATCAATTGGGCTGCTGAGTTCGTTCAGGCCTCGACCTGCTCGGCAGCAATCTGGCGCAGCGCCTGCTCGAACATAGCCACTGGCTGGCCACCCGAAATCAGGTGGCGCTCATTGATGATGACAGCGGGCACCGAGTTGATGCCGTGGCCGGTATAGAAGGCCTCACGTTCACGCACCTCGGCGGCGAATTCGTCGCTTTCCAGAATCTGTTGCGCCCGTGCCCGGTCCAGTCCGGCCCGAGCCGCAGCGTCCAGCAACACGGCGTGCGACTCCACGTTCTGGCTCTGGCTGTGGCACGACACCAGCAGCGCCTTCTTCAAGGCGGCCTGTTTGACCCCTGTTTCCAGTCCGGCCCAATGCAGCAGACGATGCGCGTCGAAAGTGCGGTAGATGCGCCCACGACCGGCTGCATTGAAGCTGAAACCAACATCCTGTCCACGCTGGGCAATGGTGGCGCGAATCTGCGCCTGTTGCTCGGGCGTCGAGCCGTATTTCTGCGTCAGGTGCTCGGTGATGTCCTGCCCGCCGGGCGGCATCTGCGGGTTCAACTCAAAGGGTTGAAAGTGCAACTCGGCACTGAGCACATCACTGCTCTGCGCCAAGGCCTGCTCCAGCGCAGCCAGGCCGATGGCGCACCAGGGGCAGGAGATATCGGAAACAAAGTCAATTTTCAAGGTAGTCGTCATGTTTTCTATCTTTCGTCATTGGGCCCCGACCCGCAATCCA
>CAITXW010000047.1 GCA_903896425.1 uncultured beta proteobacterium
CTGTACGGACCGGTGGAGCGGGCGTGCATCTTGTCGTCGACCAAATGGTGCAGCTTGAGCACATGCATGTAGCCGATCGTGGTGGGACGCTCAAAAGCATCGCCACTGCGACCGTCAAACAGGTTGGCCTGGGTGCGCAGCGCCGTTAGACCCTTGGCCTTGACGATGTCATCCGGGTAGGCCAGCTTGAGCATGGCGCGGATTTCCACTTCCGTGGCACCGTCAAAGACGGGCGTGGCGAACGTGGCGCCGGTGCTCAGGTTGCCGGCCATCTCCAGCACTTCAGCGTCGCTGAGCTGGGTCAGGTCTTCCTTGCGACCGGAGCTGTTGTAGATGCCCTCGAGGAACTTGCGCAGATCGGCAATCTTGGCCTGCTCCTGCAGCATGTCGCCGATGCGCTGGCCCAGGCCCTTGGCGGCCCAGCCCAGATGGACTTCAAGCACCTGCCCGACGTTCATCCGCGAAGGCACGCCCAGCGGGTTCAGAACAACGTCACACGGTGTGCCGTCGGCCATGAAGGGCATGTCCTCGACCGGAACGATCTTGGAGACCACACCCTTGTTGCCGTGGCGGCCAGCCATCTTGTCGCCCGGCTGCAGACGACGCTTGACGGCCAGGTAAACCTTGACCATCTTGAGCACGCCAGCGGGCAGTTCATCACCTTGCGTGAGCTTCTTGCGCTTTTCTTCAAAGGCCAGGTCAAAACTGTGGCGGGTTTGTTCGAGCGAGTTCTTGATGCTCTCGAGTTGGGCGGCAACCTCGTCGTCGGCGGGGCGGATGTCAAACCAGTGGAAGTGGTCGACCGATGCCAGATAGGCCTTGTCGAGCTTGGTTCCCTTGGCCAGCTTTTGCGGGCCACCGTTGGCAGCTTTGCCAACCAGCAGTTTCTCGATACGGGCAAAAGCGTCGGCTTCAACAATGCGCAACTGGTCGTTGAGGTCCAGGCGGAAGCGCTTGAGTTCGTCGTCGATGATCTGCTGGGCGCGGCGATCGCGCACAATGCCTTCGCGCGTGAAAACCTGCACGTCGATGACCGTGCCTTGCGAGCCCTGGTCAACGCGCAGCGAGGTGTCTTTCACGTCGCTGGCCTTTTCACCGAAGATGGCGCGCAGCAGTTTTTCTTCTGGTGTCAGCGTGGTCTCGCCCTTGGGCGTGACCTTGCCCACCAGTGTGTCGCCCGGTTGCACTTCGGCGCCAACGTAGATGATGCCGGATTCATCCAGACGGTTGAGTTGCTGTTCGCTCAGGTTCGGAATGTCACGCGTGATTTCTTCGGCGCCGAGCTTGGTGTCGCGTGCCATCACCACGAGTTCTTCGATGTGGATCGAGGTGTAGCGGTCTTCTGCCACCACACGCTCACTGATCAGGATCGAATCCTCGAAGTTGTAGCCATTCCAGGGCATGAACGCGACCAGCATGTTCTGGCCCAGCGCCAGTTCACCGAGGTCGGTAGAAGCGCCATCGGCAATCACGTCACCCTTGGACAGGATGTCGCCCTTCTTGACGATGGGGCGCTGATGGATGTTGGTGTTCTGGTTGGAACGTTGGTACTTGATCAGGTTGTAGATATCAACGCCGACTTCACCGGCCTGCGCTTCAGCGTCATGGACGCGGATCACGACACGGGTTGCATCAACATAGTCCACCACACCGCCGCGCGTTGCCGTCACCACGGTGCCGGAGTCAACCGCGGAGACGCGTTCGATGCCGGTACCGACGAAGGCCTTTTCGGGGCGCAGAATCGGCACCGCCTGACGCTGCATGTTGGCGCCCATCAAGGCGCGGTTGGCATCATCGTGCTCCAGGAACGGCACCAGTGAGGCGGCCACGGACACGATCTGCGCTGGCGACACGTCCATGTATTGAACGCGCTCTGCCGCAACCAGAATCGACTCGCCCGCTTCACGCGCCGAGATCAACTCACCGGTGAGCGTGCCTGCCTTGTCGAGCGCGGCGTTGGCCTGCGCAATCACATACTTGCCTTCTTCAATGGCCGACAGGTAGTCAATCTCCATGGTGACCTTGCTGTCCACCACGCGACGGTACGGTGTTTCAATGAAACCGTATTCGTTCAGGCGCGCATACAGCGCCAGCGAATTGATCAGGCCGATGTTCGGACCTTCGGGCGTTTCAATCGGGCAGACGCGGCCGTAGTGGGTCACGTGCACGTCACGCACTTCAAAGCCGGCACGCTCACGCGTCAAACCGCCCGGGCCAAGGGCCGATACGCGGCGCTTGTGGGTGATTTCGGACAGCGGGTTGGTCTGGTCCATGAACTGCGACAGCTGCGAAGCGCCGAAGAACTCTTTCAACGCTGCCGAAATCGGCTTGCTGTTGATCAGGTCATGCGGCATCAACGGCTCTTGTTCGGCCTGGCCGAGACGCTCCTTCACGGCCTTCTCGATCCGTGCCAGGCCGGTGCGGTACTGGTTTTCAGCCAGTTCGCCAACACAGCGCACGCGGCGATTGCCCAGGTGATCAATGTCGTCCACTTCGCCGCGCCCGTTGCGCAGATCGACCAGAATCTTGACCACAGCCAGGATGTCTTCATTGGTCAGCACCATCGGGCCGGTGGATTCAGCACGACCCATTTTGGCGTTGAACTTCATGCGCCCGACGCGTGACAGGTCGTAGGTGTCGGGGTTGTAGAACAAGCGCTGGAACAGGGCCTGCACCGCGTCTTCGGTCGGCGGCTCGCCGGGACGCATCATGCGGTAAATGGCAACCCGTGCGGCGAACTCATCCGTCGTTTCATCGCTGCGCAGGGTCTGCGAAATGTAGGCGCCCTGATCGAGCTCATTGGTGTATATGCAGGGGAGTTCCTGCACACCGGCAGTGCGCAGCTTCTTCAGCAGTGCTTCGGTCAGTTCCTCATTGGCCTTGGCCAGGATCTCGCCGGTGTCCGTGTCAACGATGTTGCGTGCAACAACGCGGCCGATCAGGAAGTCTTCCGGCACGCTGATGTGCGTGGTGCCCGATTGCTCGAGCTCGCGGGTGTGACGCGCAGTGACGCGCTTGTCCTTGACGACAACGACCTTGCCGCTCTTGTCGGTAACGTCAAAACGAGCCACTTCGCCACGCAGGCGCTCGGCGACGAACTCCATCTGGGCACCACTGTCCATCAGACGGAAGTTGTCGTTGACGAAGAAGTTCGCCAGGATCGACTCATGGTTCAGGCCAATGGCCTTGAGCAGAATCGTGACCGGCATCTTGCGCCGACGGTCAACGCGGAAATACAGAATGTCCTTCGGGTCAAACTCGAAATCGAGCCAGGAACCACGGTAAGGGATGATGCGCGCCGAGAACAGCAGCTTGCCCGAGCTGTGGGTCTTGCCCTTGTCGTGTTCGAAGAAAACGCCCGGCGAGCGGTGCAACTGGGAGACGATCACGCGTTCCGTGCCATTGATGATGAACGAGCCCTTGCCCGTCATCAGGGGCACTTCGCCCATGTAGACTTCCTGCTCCTTGACTTCCTTGATCACCTTGTTCTGCGAGGTCGAGGATTCACGGTCGTAGATGAAGAGCTGCACCTTGGCGCGCACGGCTGAGGCGAAAGTCAGACCGCGGGTCTGGCATTCACGCACGTCGAAAGCCGGCTTGGCGAGGTTGTACTCAAGGTACTTCATCTCGACAAAACCGTTGTGCGAAATGATCGGGAAAGCGGCTTCAAAAGCGGCCTGCAGTCCCTCAACGGTGCGCTTCTTGGGCGGCACATCGGCTTGCAGGAACGCGGTGTAGGCGTCCTTTTGCATTTGCAACAGGTAAGGGATTTCCAGCACGCTGTCGCGACTGCCAAAATTTTTGCGAATACGCTTGCGTTCGGTGTATGTGTAAGCCATGAGATCTCCGGGCAAAGACTAAGGATTCCTGGGTACTTCTTGGTGATTGGCCACTACCAATCATTGGCGGACAGTTGCACATTGCGCGCAACCCGAACCAAGGCATCTTCTACAGTCGGGGGCAGAAGACACTGCAAAACAGACAATCCATCTGCTTTTCAGTGCGCTCTTACAAGCGGCAAAGGCTGGGGGCTCTTTTAAAGCTCCCCAGCCCTTGTCGGCAAGACCGTTTACTTCAGTTCGGCCTTGGCACCAGCTTCAATCAGCTTCTTCAGTGCAGCATCGGCGTCAGCCTTGGAGATGCCTTCCTTGACGTTCTTCGGTGCGCCATCGACCAGGTCCTTGGCTTCCTTGAGGCCCAGGCCGGTGATTTCACGAACCGCCTTGATGACCGACACCTTGGCGGCACCCGCTTCAAGCAGAACGACGTTGAATTCGGTCTTCTCTTCAACCACTGCAGCGGCAGCGCCGCCGGCAGCGGGTGCCGACATGGCGGCAGCGCTCACACCAAATTTCTCTTCGATGGCTTTCACCAGGTCGTTGAGTTCCATGACCGTCATGCTGTCGAGCGCGGTCAAAAATGCGTCTTTATCGAATGC
>CAITXW010000048.1 GCA_903896425.1 uncultured beta proteobacterium
GGCGAACTCACGGATACCGCGATCCTGGTCGGGTCGGTCAACGCCATGCGGCGTGACGAGAGCCGGGGGATCTGGATCGGCGGAAATTTTGACGGAGATGGGTTTGTAGCCGGATTGAGATCGCGGGGCCATCAGCTGGAGGGGAAACGTGTATTGCTGGTTGGCGCTGGCGGTGCCGGGAAAGCCATGGCATATGCGATCGCCCGAAGCAAACCCGCTGAGTTAGTCATCCATAACCGCGCCGAACAGCGAGCCATCGACCTGGTGAGTCGCGTGAACAAGGCGTTGCCAGAGATAAAAATGAGCGTGGGGGATAACAACCCCGGCGGCTTTGATGTGGTGGTTAACGCGACGTCACTTGGACTGAAGGACGGCGACGCTTTGCCGATCAGAATGGACCGCCTGGAAAGCGGGACTCTGATTTGCGAGGCCGTCATGCGGGACGGCAATACGCCATTGCTCCAGGCTGCTTTCGAACGTGGCTGCGTCGTGCATCATGGCCGGCACATGCTGTACGGTCAGATCGTTGAAATTGCCCAATTCCTCGGAATTCCACTCAGGTCAGAGAGCGTGGTCCGGATGCTTGGCCCATGAAGGTGGCTCCCGCAATGGCTTTGGACGTGACTGGCTGGCGATCCTTGATGCGCAGGGACGCGTGGCAGCCTCTGCGATGCTTTTGCTCTTGCACTTCAATCTGGTGATGCGGTGATCCTGCGGAGATAAAAAATGGCTATCTATGAAATGCGGACGTATTGTGTCGTCGTTGGCAAGATGAGTGAGGTCATCGAGCTCTACAAGACGCTCGGCTGGCCGGCGATCGCAAAACATCCACCCAGGCTTTGCGGCTATTTCACTGGCGACGTCGGCGCGTTGAACCAACTGGTTCATCTCTGGAAATTCAGGGACGACGAGGATCGTCGCACATTCTGGGCGCGCGTGTTTTCTGATCCTGAGTTCCTGGCGTTTGCAGGGTTGCTTCGGCCGTTGCTGCAGCAGCAGGAAAACAAATTGCTGATGGCAGCACCATGGGGACCCTCCATCCAGATTGCCTGTGCCGGTGGTGGCGGCTTGATCTGACGGCACCCCGACCTGTCCCCATTCGTCGAATTCGTGTTGTTGGCTTTCCTGGCGGAAAGATCGACCAAGCTGATGGGGCCTGCGATTGAACAACAAATAATTCGTTAATCGTTTCAACTTGAAAACGGAATAATTCAAATGAACAACTTGAATGAACATGCAACGCATACCGGGCAAGGTATGCCAGGACTTCGGGGTACCGACCACATCGGGTTGACGGTGCCAAATTTGGCGCAGGCGACAGATTTCTTCGTGAATGTGATCGGTTGCGAGCAGTTCTATGACATCGGTCCCTTCGGTGGAGAGGGAGATTGGATGACAACTCACCTTAACGTTGACGCCGGCGCGATCGTCAAGAAGCTGCGATTCTTTCGATGCCGCAACGGAAGCAACTATGAGGTATTCGAGTATTCGTCAGCTGATCAGAAATTGGCGATGCCAAGGAACAGCGATGTCGGCGGCCATCATCTCGCGCTTTACGTGGACGACGTGCATATCGCGGTGGACTACCTGAAATCGCATGGGATCCGGATACTTGGCGAACCGACCGTTCGCACAGCCGGTCCAAGTGCGGGTCAGACATGGGTCTATTTCCTGGCGCCCTGGGGGCTGCAGTTTGAGCTTGTCAGCTTTCCCAACGGAAAGGCCTATGAGCGCGAATCCTCTGGACGACTCTGGGATACGCGGTTCCCGGCAAATTGACGCCGGTTCCGATGATGAAGATTACGCGCATCCTGCTTGCCGAAGTCAAAGTTCCACTTCCGAAAACACTTCGTCTTGGACCGTTGGCAATTGAGTCTCGGGACTATGTTGCAGTCCGCATCGACACAGACGGCGGGATATGCGGATACTCACTTGGGTACCCTCGGGGAACCCCGCTGGTCGATGCCTTATTGCGTGTCGGGCAAACACTCTTGGGCAGCGATCCCATGCTGCGCCGGCAGGGCATTTATGCCTTCGAACAGGCCAACGCAACTTCCAGACCTGTTTACGCTCGGGCACTCAGTTTGCTCGACATTGCACTGTGGGACATTTGCGCAAAGGCAGCTGAATTGCCGCTCTACAAGATGTTGGGCGGCTTGCGTCAAAAGGTGCCTGTTACAGCTGTGGCTGGCTACTACATGGACACGCGTTCCGTCGAGGACATTGCTGACGAAGTTGCCATGCGACTGGACCAAGGCTATGCGCGCGTCAAGGTGATGCTCAAGGGGGATGACCCAGCTTTTGATATGAGGTATGTCCAGGCAGTCACTCGCCGAGCTCCAGGCAAGGTAGCTGCTGATGCGCATTGGTCGTGGTCATCCCTGACTGAGGCGATGCGATTTTGTCGGACGATTGCCGACTGTGATCTGGCGTTTCTGGAGGATCCGTTTGGCCCCCAGGATTGTGACCTGACGGTCGAACTTCAAAGGAAGATCTGTATTCCGGTCGCCGCTGGCGAAGATGTCGTTGATATGGGTTCGATGAGGCGCCTTGCGGACGGCGTATCTATATTGAGGGTCGATGCGACAACGTGTGGAGGTATCACTGGTGCGTTGGGTGCATTGCATGCTGCAGTTATGGGCGGATGCACTGTCTTCCCGCATGTTTTTCCGTCCTTGCATCTGCATCTGGCATGTTCGTTTCCGCAAATTGAAGGCGTTGAGTACATTCCGCCAGAATCCGGTGCGGACCCTCTCGATGCGCTCTTGTTGCGCCCGATTGATGTGATCGATGGCTGCATGGTTGCGGATGAAGCCCCGGGTGTCGGCCTTGAACTGGACTGGAAAAAAGTTGAATCCCGGACTGGACGCAGTGCCGTGATCGAATAGTGCACCCACCGGATGGGCGCAAACGAATAGCGTTTATCGGACGCCGCAAAGATGTTTGCCGATGGCACGACAGTTGGCCGGCGTCAGATAAACCATGTTGGACTGAACCGCCACCCAA
>CAITXW010000049.1 GCA_903896425.1 uncultured beta proteobacterium
AGCGGGAACTTGTCCGGACGGAAGTGGTTGTTGAAGAAGTGAACCGTGAACAGGAACACCACCGCCAGGAACGCTTCTTCGCCGTGGAAGATGGCTGCCACGTTGAAGATCCAGCCTGGCAGGAAGGCACCGAAGAAGCCCGGCAGCCACATCACGAGGCCACTGCCACCGATGATGGTCACCCCCCAGAACGGAGCCCAGTAGTCAAACTTCTCCCAATAAGTCCAGCGGTCAAACTTCGGACGCGGACCCTGGCCAAAGAACCACTGGAACATCGCCAGCATGTCCTTGCCGTCCTGCAGATTGGGCACCATTGAGGTCGGGCCCATGATCTTGAAGGTCTTGCGGTTGCGAATGATGCCGATGGTCATGTAAATCAGGTGCCAGAAGAAGACACCGGCAAAGATCACAGCCGCTACGCGGTGTATGAGGCCTGCGGTGTGCACGCCACCGAGTGCCTGCATAAGGGTTGGCGCCCAACTCACGCTGGAATAGAACAGCGGCATGCCCGTGAGTGTCAGTACCATCAGGCTCAGGGCAAAGGTTATGTGGGCAATGCGCCAGATCGGGGTAAAGCGCTGCACATGCTTGCCCTTGAATTGCGCAGGGACCGAGTCCGGCTTGATGTGCGGTTGACCGGCGCGTTCCTTGCGCTCCTTGTACTCACGGTAGAACCAGAGTGCCGTATGTAGCCAGAAGAAGCCGAACGTGCCAACCAGCAGTTGCACCATGATCTGCCAGGCAATCCAGATTTGCGGGTACTTGTTGAAGTCATGCGCGTTGCCGTGCGGCTGGTAGCTGGCAAAGCCGGCCGGCACGTCGGGCAGGCCCTTCTTCGCGTTGTGGCAGGTCTGGCAGGTCTTGAGCCGGTTGTCCAGATGCACCATGGACTTCGGGTTGCTGACCTTGAGGATTTCGTGACTGCCATGGCAGTTGTAGCACTTGGCGGTGTAGGCATAGCCCAGCGTACTGACCTGACCGTGGAAAGTGTCCTTGTAGGACTCCAGCTTGTCGACGTGGCAATTGCCGCAGTTACTGGAAACGGTCAGCTTGAAAGCGTCACCCGAGGTGCTGGTGATCGAGTGGGCCGTATGGCAATCGGAACAGACTGCGCCTTGCGCCAGCATCTTCTTGCTGTTTTCCTGGCCGTGTACCGAGGTCAGATAGGCTTCGAGCTGTTCGCTATGGCAAGACTTTCCGCAGACTTCGGGAATGCTCAGGCGCCACTGCGTGTGCGCTGGTGAATTCTTCGGTGGAACGTTGAAGGTGTGCGTGTCGTGACACTGGTCACACTTGGCGTTGGGCTGCGTTTTGTCGTCAGCGTTGGGGCGCGCATGGAATGACTTGCGGTAGGCCTCGATATTCTTGAACACGACACCCAGACGCGGTCGCTCTTCCGATTTGCCGCGTTTGAGGGTCTGTTCCCAGAGCTCTTCGTGGCAGCCGGCGCAATCAACCTTTTTTAGGGCAACGGCTGGGTTCTTGGTGTGGGCATTGCCCTTTTCGGCGTTGTCCACGATGTCGCTGTGGCAGGCCACGCATTGCATATTGGCGTGAACGCCTTGGCCGAACTTGTCGCTCGGAATGCTGCGCAACAAGCGTGGCTTGTTGTCTGCACCCGGCACTTCAGGCTTGTTCTTCTTGCCATCATGGCAACTCAGGCAGGTGACATTGTCAAGTGAGGGGGCCGGGGTTGGCGCGGGGGTTGGGGCGGCACTGGCCGACAGTGCCAGCAGCAGACTCGCAAGACAGACCGCAGTAGTCCACAGGGCCGAACGCTCAAAACGCATGACGTAACCTTCCAAGATGAGTTGCGCGAGTTTAACGGCTAGTTTTGGAAGATTCGCAAAGAGTGGCCCCGGTATGACATGGATCAAATGCAGGCTCCGCAAGCGCTATTGGGTCGCGTAGCGCACCAGTGCAACGCTGCACCGGTATACGGGAACTGTCTGGCTTAACTTACTTCAATGACAGAATCCATTCCACCAAAGTCTTGGCATCGGCTTCACTGATTTGTGGGTTGGCCGGCATTGCCGTGCCTTTGCCGTGGATGATCTCGTCGGCCAGTTTTGCAAGGGCGTCTTTTTGATCGGCGTATTTTTTTGCCAGATCCTTGAAACTCGGTCCGACCTTTGTCTTCTCAATCGAGTGGCAGGTGTTGCACTTTTTGGCTTTGGCCAGTGCCTCGTCGGCCAGCGTCGGTGCTGAGATCGCGATTGTTGCGGCTAATGCCAAAAGAATACGTTTCATGCGATTGCTCCCAAGTTGTTTTGTTATGGGTTGTGGACCCGATAACCCCGGTTACGGCTGATGTGCAGATAACTCTAATAACTATTTTGACGGATCAAGCAGTCGGTGGACTCGCGGGATTCCAGATTGTCGAGCTTTGACTCTGCAATCGCACTTTCACCGCTGGATTTCGAGTGTGCAGCAGCGATAATTCTCCATCGGAGGCTGTGGGCGGTGGAGCAAAAGCCAAACCCTTGCCCAGTGGAGCGCGACAGATATTGACACCTGTTCTCATATGACGCGATTAGGAGGAACTGTTTTGCTGGTTAGCTCACGGATGTGCGCATGACGACGGACGAGGCCAAAGGCCGACTCTACGACACAACCCTTTTTGTCGGCGTATTTCGTCGCCGCGC
>CAITXW010000050.1 GCA_903896425.1 uncultured beta proteobacterium
CTCGTCACCCATGTTGCGCAAAACAGATTCGTCGATCGCCGTCATGCCACCGACGATCGCCATCTTGCCCTTCAGACCGTATTCATTGAACTGACGAATGAAGCGGAAACCATTGGAACCGGCAAAGCCGAGGAACACTGCATCGGCGTCGGTTTTAAGCTGCGCAATAAAACTGCCGTAGTCGGGAGCGGTCAATGGCGGGAATATTTTCTGGATGATCTTGCCGCCAAGGTCTTCGAACACGCGCTGGAAGCCAGCATTCATTTCGTGGCCGTAGGCGATATCGTCGGCGACCACGATGATGCGTTTGTATTTCAGCACCTTGTAGCAGTAATCCGCCAGCACGTGCGCGCACTGTGATGAGGTCGAAGTCGCCCGCACAAACCAGGGATTCTGTTTGCGCTGGGTCATGTCTTCCGCCGCAGCGACCGACAGAGTCGGGATCTTTTGCGAACGGATGTAGTCGTCGATGGCCAGTGCCTCAAATGCAGCCAGCGGTCCGGTTAGCACGTGCACCTTGTTGCGCTCCACCAACTCCTGGGTCTTGGTGCGCGCAGTTGCCGGCACACCCCCGGTATCAGCTACGATCACTTCGACCTTGCGTCCCGCCAACATGCCGCCTCGTTCGGCCATGTACATCATCAGGCCACGCTCCATGTCGATACCGCCCGAAGCCAGTGGCCCGGTCTTGACCGTCAACAGGCCAAGACGAATCGGCTCCGAACTGCCTTGGGCAAAACCCATGCCTGAAAACGAAGCACTCAATCCCGCTGCTGTCGTGCCCTGCAAAAATTGTCGTCTATCAATTGTCATCATGTCTCCTTTGTGGTTGATCGTTAGCCGTACCAGACGAACTGGCCGTGCACCTTATGAGCCCATCTCCTGCCGGTTGGTCAGGAAAGTACTGCATTTGCGTGAATCATGCCGGAGGTGCTCGCGCCTGACGACTCGATTGAGAACGTGCAAACGCATCCAGTGCGTATTCGCTGCAAACACCAGCTTTGGAATTCAGGGACGCATGCACCCCAACAGTCGCAACAAAGCGACGGTCGCGATGGCGTCCAACCGTCATGGTGTCGCCTCGATGATGGGCAGCAGCAAATAGGCGGGGTGCATTGGCCCAACGTGCAGGGTCGTCGTTCCGCCGTATATAGACATCGGACGGTCGCGCGGGTCGTTATGCAAGAACGGGCCGCAGCCGGTTAGTTCGTTCTTGAAGTTCGACAGTTTCAAGCCTGTGGACTGCGCATACAAATAATCCTTGCCACGCACCGACAGCGCAATCCGGTAGCCGGCCGGAACAACAACCGAAGTCGGCAACAGCTCAACATCGGCTTCCACTGGTTTACCTGGCGACAGCGGCTCTTGTCCCGTGTGGGGGTGGTAGGGACGATACGGTTTGCTCAATTGCGGATCAAGTTTGCGATGCGATGCGCGTAGCCAGCCCTGTGCCACTGGTGTATGCGGATCGATCGCGCCAACGAAAGTAACTTCACGCATATCCGCAGTGAAGACACGGAACACCAGAAACAGGTCAGCGTCGCTCGTTGATGAGGAGACCCAGAGCTTGGCGGCAAGTGGCCCGGTGATTTCGGTTGGTCGGTCCAGCGGCTCGGACACAAAGGTCAGGCCATCGCCTTGGGCATCAAATGCGATGCTGCTCTCTTGCGTGGCGGGTGTATCGCTGAGTACTTGATGCACCGGATTGAGGTGCAATTTTGTCCACTTGGTGCGATCAATCGGCCAAGCCGCTTCTGCGCGCTGCTCAAAATGGTCAAGGTGACGAACCTGTAGCAGCACGGGTGGCTGCTGGTCCCAACCGTTTTGTTCACCCTTGAGGAAGTGCGCGAAAAAGCGCTTTTGCAGTGCAACGCCGTAATCGGTATAGAAATGAGTCCAATGCTCCAGCCCGTGCGCTTCCAGCCATTTTTGCGGAGCCGCAGCCCGCATGAAGCCTTCGAAGTTGCCACGCGGGTGCAAGCCTTGGCCACCCCAGTTGGCAGTGGAAAGAAAGGGCGTCTTGATTTTGTCCCAGTCTGCGGAACGGACACGGTGATACTCGTCGTCAAACGGATGGGCCAGGATGGTATCGCCGAATTCGCACCGGTTTTTTGCAAGTTCAGCGTCCGACAGGTTCTCGTCGCCGCAGACCAACTTTCCGTTGGCGAGACTGCGCGGCCCCCGTTCACCTAACCCGTATTGAACCGTTCTGACCTGCATGTCATACCAATTGGTCCAGAACGTCGACAGAATGCCTCCGTGGTGCGTGCCATCGCGATACCAGTCGGCCGAGCCTTCCCATATGCACATGGCCGCCAGGTGCGGTGGATTGAGCGATGCGACATGCCATTGGTTCATGCCGAAATACGAGATGCCAGATAAACCGACCTTGCCGTTTGACCACGGCTGCACACCTGCCCACTCGATGCATTCGTAAAAGTCCTGTGTTTCGCGCGGCGAAAAAGGATCAACGAACCCAGGTGAGCGGCCGCAGCCACGCGAATCAACGCGTACGCAAACATAGCCTTCCGGAACCCACTTCTCGGGATCAACCACTTCCCAGCTTTGGAACAGATTCGATGATCCGTAAGCGACATCAGGGTGCGCAGCCACCATCTTTTGCCAGGCGCTTGGATAGCCCTCCTGGAAAGAGAGCCCTTTGGCATAGGGGCCGTAACTGAGCAACACGGGATACTGGCCCGGCACCTGCGGCCGAAACACGTCGCATCGAAGTACCAGACCATCGTCCATTTCGATACCGACATCCCACTCGATCGTCATACCAGCACGCTGCTCGATAACAACTTCTTCCTGTACTTTGGTCATTTTTTGTCGCCTATGGCGGCCTCTTTAAAACGAAGGGACACTATTTCAGGAACCGTGAGTAGCCAGGCACCGGGTCAACCACGGTGATCTGCTCGACCGGGAAGCCGGAAATGAGTTCGATGCGGTCCTCATGCACGATCAGCATTTCTTCAATGCGCACGCCCCATTCGTACATCTTGC
>CAITXW010000051.1 GCA_903896425.1 uncultured beta proteobacterium
ACCGAGATTTTCTGGCTTGCCAAGGTCGACAAGACCACCCAAAGTTCCATCAGAGTCAGCTGCAGCGGTGTAAATGAGGATGCCTGCTTGAGCTTGCCCATCTGATGTTTCGGCATAGATGCGCTCACGAATGCTCGCGGCGTTATAGCCGCACTCCAACGCCAGCTCACGAATCAGCAAATGAGACAGCGTGTGCAGCATTGCATAGCGAATGCCAGGGTAACCTTCGTTCGGGTCTAGATGGCGTGAATTGCGCCATCCCTTGTGACCACCGCGAAGCATCTGGTCGACCTTCTTCACGCCATCCAGAGCCTCCCATTTGACGAGCTCGGCTTCATCAAACTGAACAAAGATCCCTTCGCCATGAACCTGGTTGGCTGGCACCCAATCTGGCTTACTGCGCGACAGGCTGGCCATTTGGGGACGTTCATTCGGGTCACCAGATTCTTCGGGTGCTTCGACCCGAGTGAAGCCTAGCAGAGCATTCACCTCGCGCAAGCGCTCAAGGAGCAAGACTCGACTAACATGGCCGCTGAATCCTGATGGCGTGCCGACCTTCTTGCTCATGAAGTGCGGGTAGTCCGTGGGTGGGTTGGCCTCCGTCAGTACATCCCACTCCGGCCCCTTGATGTCAGCCTCACCCACTGCCTTCTGTCCGCCGCCATTACGGTGTGTCTCAATGGCCGCCCAGATTGCCGCAGCAAGGTACTTGTCTATTCCGGGCAGTGCCCCGGTCTTCTTCAGCATCTTCACGGCCACAGATACATCCGCTTCGGACTCAAGGTCCTCAAGAAGGCCCCAACCATCTTGGATCAATTGACTGAGCGGGTCTTTGGTCTGCGGAATCGCGAGCGCAGAGAGCGTGATCGGAAACCAGCTATTTGTGGCTCCCAAAAGCACTGCCCTTGCCTCTTCCCCACATTCGTTGTCAAAGTGATCAAGGTGAGGATGTCGCCCTCGACAACCAGGGAGATTTTCTTTGCCCGCTTTACCAAAGGCCTGAGCCAAGCTTCTCGACGCACGACAGGCATCGCACTTGACCCACAGGTTCTCAGTCTGAAGAGACGCTCCGCTCTCGTAAAACCTCAGCGTGCCCTTGCAAGAACTGTTGCCGCCGTGAACGAAGTAATGCCACGGGAAATCATCCAGGTGCCCATCGCGACATGCCAACAAGAAGCGTGCTGGTACGGCGTCTGCATCCTTCGCTGGCTTGTCGCCACTTGAGCCACGGCAACCTTTGTGAACAAAGCGAGTTCTCTCTGGCCTGAAACGGTTCTCTTTGATTTCGAACAAACCGGCATCAAAGGGCGACAGCAGGCCGCACTTCACGCAGCGCATCCAGCGTGGAAATGGACGCACGGGTACGCCGATATTGGCCTCTGCTGACCAGACGTCATTGATCTCACTGTTCTGGAATGGTGGCATCCGCAGGTTTTCGACCTGCGCGCCCAGCACCGTCCGGACCGCAGCAAGCAGTCTTGCCTCTTGGATCGGCTGACAGCGATCTTTCTCCCATCGGTCAATACCTAGAGTGACTACGGACAGGCTTGGCAGGTCAATCAACGCACCGGGCCCATAGGTCCATAGCAGCTGGCTGGGGCGAACTTCTCCGACTGGAGTCTTGTTGTTAATGATCATTTTCAATCCTCATCCCTCGTTGCGGGACGAGGCTTCCAATCGTGGTCGTCCGTGATATGGCTCGTATTCATGATCAGGCGCACGCCAGGCTCCACTTCTCGCATCGACATTGGCACCGTCCAGTTGTCCCAAGCTTGAAGCCCT
>CAITXW010000052.1 GCA_903896425.1 uncultured beta proteobacterium
GGCTTTGGCAAGACCGTGGCGCAGAATTTTTCCCTGCTGGCGCGCCAGCGTGAACTGCTGGCGAGTGGCCATGCGCTGCTGGCCGGTTGGTCGCGCAAGTCATCGCTCGCCGGGATGGGCGCTAGCGCCGAGCCCTTGGCAGCGCATCAGCGCATGGTGCCCAGCGTGGCGGCGGCCTTGCTGGCGGCCGAGCGCGGTGCTGCGGTGCTGCGTGTGCACGATGTGCGCGAGACGGTGCAGGCCTTGCGTGTGCTGCACGCCCTAGAATGACACATGCTTGTCACATTGATTCGAATACAAGAGATCACTTATGAGTAGAAAATATTTCGGGACCGACGGCATTCGCGGCACGGTGGGGCAGGCCCCGATCACACCCGATTTCGTACTGCGCCTGGCCCACGCCGTGGGCCGGGTTCTCAAGCGCACAGAAGCGCGCCCCACGGTGTTGATTGGCAAGGACACCCGCATCTCCGGCTACATGCTGGAAAGCGCGCTGGAGAGTGGTTTCAATTCGGCCGGCGTCGATGTGCTGCTGCTGGGGCCTTTGCCAACGCCGGGTGTGGCCTATTTGACGCGCGCCCGGCGCGCCTCGCTTGGCGTTGTCATCAGCGCCAGCCACAATCCTTTTGCCGATAACGGCATCAAGTTCTTCAGTGCCCAGGGCGCCAAACTGCCCGACGACTGGGAACGCGAGGTTGAGGCCGCGCTGGAGGAGGCGCCGGTATGGGCCGATTCGGCCAACCTCGGCAAGACACGGCGCCTGGACGATGCGGCAGGCCGCTACACCGAGTTCTGCAAGAGCACGTTTGCCAGCGACCTGACCTTGAAGGGTTTGAAGATCGTGGTTGATGCCGCGCACGGAGCGGCGTATCAGATTGCGCCCATGGTGTTTCACGAACTCGGCGCTGACGTGGTGGCGATCGGTTGTGCGCCTGACGGTTTGAACATCAACCATGAAGTCGGTGCCACGCATCCAGCGGCCCTGGTGGCTGCGGTCAAGGCGCATCACGCCGATTTCGGCGTTGCGCTGGACGGCGATGCGGATCGTCTGCAACTGGTCGATGCGCAGGGGCGCTTGTACAACGGTGACGAGTTGCTCTACATCATGGTCGATGACCGGCTCGGCCTCGATGAACACGTCCCGGGCGTCGTGGGTACCTTGATGACCAATATGGCGGTAGAACTGGCTCTCAAAGCCCGCGGCGTGCAGTTTGTGCGCGCCAAGGTCGGTGACCGCTATGTGCTCGAAGAACTCGACAAGCGCAAATGGCTGCTCGGTGGCGAAGGCTCCGGGCACTTGCTGGCGCTGGACAAGAACACCACCGGTGATGGCCTGATTTCGGCGCTGCAGATTCTGCAATCCTGTGTGCGCAGCGGCAAGAGCGTGGCCGACTTGCTGGCCAAAGTGACGCTGTTCCCGCAAACCCTGATCAATGTGCGATTGAAGCCGGGCCAGGACTGGCAAGCCAGTGTCGGACTGGCCGATGCGATCAAGTCGGTTGAGACCGAATTGGGCAGCAATGGGCGACTGCTGCTGCGCGCCAGCGGCACCGAGCCGCTGGTGCGGGTGATGGTGGAGGCGGTTGACGCAGCGCAGGCCCAGCGCTGCGCCGAACGGATCGCCGCCATTCTCTCGGCCTGATCGTGACCAACGCCGCTGCTGTGCGCGTCTGTCGCGCCGACTACGCCAATGCGCTGCATGGCCAGGCCCTGCTGGATTTGCTAGACGCCTACGCGCGGGACCCGATGGGCGGCGCCGAGCCCTTGAGCGCTTTTGCGCTGGCCAATTTACTGCCGGCACTGACCGAGCGCACGCAGGCTTTTAGCGTGCTGGCTTTCGCCGGCGCTGCTGACACGCAGCCGATCGGTCTGGTCAACTGCTTTGAAGGTTTTTCCACCTTTGCCTGCCGACCGTTGGTCAATGTGCACGACGTCGTTGTTTTGCCTGCCTTTCGCGGCCAGCGCGTCGCAGAAAAAATGCTGGCCCTGGTAGAAGAACTGGCGCTGCAGCGCGGTGCCTGCAAGCTCACGCTGGAGGTGCTGGGTGGCAATGCGGGGGCCATCAAGCTCTACCAGCGCGTCGGGTTCGCCAATTACCAACTCGACCCGGCCATGGGGCAGGCCCAGTTCTTGCAAAAGTGGCTGGTGTGAGCTGATTCGCTTTGGGGCGGCACGGCGGCGAAACGTGCCAAGCTCAGGCGTTGATCGCCATGCGCAGGATCAGGTAGTGATTCAGGTTTTCGTGCACGGCCGAGGCGGACAGTGCGGAGCGGATGCCGGGGCCATTTGCTTTGATCTGATGCAACTGCGGTGGATGCACCAGGGTGCCGGCCTCGCTGATCACGATCGCCACCAAGGGCAGATTGGGTTCGCTGCTGCGGCGTATCACCACGGCAACGTGCCCGTTTCCAAGCCGCACAAAGGTGCCGGGTGGGCACAGGCCAACAATACTCAACAGTGCGTTGCCGACCGTATCGTTTTCTTTGCTGGCAATCGCCGTGATGCTGCGTGCTGAATCCGTGGCACTGCGGCCTTCACGTGATTTGCGCGGGCTGATCATGGCGGCGTAACGGTCAACCATCCGCAAAATGCGCGCCAGACGCCGCGCTGGTGGCAGGGACGGCAAGGCCTCGTTGTCGCCTCCTTCGTCGTGATGCAGGGTGACCGTGTCAAGCCACAGTTGATCCACCACCCCCAGTTCCGTCAGCATCAGGGCGCCTCTTACCGCGTGGCTGCGGATGCCTTCCTGCTGCTCGGCGCTGGGCTTTTCGACCTGCAGTGCCAACTGGTCCTGCAGGGTGGTCATGGCAATATTCATCGTCAGTGCGGAATGGACCAGACTGTCGCGCTCGCCTTTTGGCAGTTTCAGTTGGGTCGCCATCAAATGGCACAAAACAGCGCAGACCAGCGCGTGCGAGGCGCTGTAGCCGACCGGCGAGTTGGTTGCCAACTGAAACAACAGATATAAACCGAGGTCGGTGTCGCGCTCCAGCAGGGTTTGCATCCACAGGTCGTATTGCCGCACGCGCAACTGGAATTCCTGCGTGTTGTGCGGACTGCCCAGCACGATGCCCAGGCCCAGCTCAAGGTCGGACCACAGGCTCAGCAGGTCTTCGTATTCGTCTTCTTTGCGCACAGCGGAAGCCATCCGCTTTCAGTCCCGAAAGTTGTCAAAACTCAGGGGCACATCGGTGATGTCTTTCCTGATCAGCGCCATGGCGGCCTGCAAATCGTCGCGCTTGGCACCGGTCACGCGCAGCTTGCTTTCCTGGATCGCCGACTGGACTTTGAGCTTGCTGTCCTTGAGCAGACGCTGGATCTTCTTGGACACCTCCGTCTCGATGCCGTTGCGCACTTTGATCACGATTTTGACCTTGTCGCCACCCATCTTCTGCACATCACCCTTGTCGAGAAAGCGCACATCCACGCTGCGCTTGGTGAGCTTGTTGCGCAGAATGTCCTCGATCTGGCTGAGCTGGAAATCGGCGTCGCCGATCAGCGTGATCTCCTTGTCCTTGATCTCAATGGCGGCGGGTGTCCCCTTGAAATCAAAGCGGGTGGCGATTTCCTTGGCGGTGTTGTCAACGGCATTTTTGACTTCCACCAGGTTGGCTTCGCAAACAGTATCGAATGAAGGCATGGTGATATTTCCGAACGAGTGGCAGGTAACAACGCAAATGCGAGAATCAGGGCAATGTTAGTCGAGAAAAACGTCCCATTACAAGCCTTGAACAGCTTTCGCATCGTCGCCAAGGCGCATGCGCTGATTCGCATTGGCAGCCAGGCCGATGTCCAGACCCTGCTGGCCAGCTCCGAACTGGGGGCGCAGCCCAAGTTCATCCTTGGCGGGGGCAGCAATATTGTGCTCACGGGCGACGTCAAACCGCTGGTGCTGAAAATCGAGATCAAGGGTCGGCGCCTGGTGGAAGAAACCGCCAAAGCCTATGTGGTGGAAGCCGGCGCTGGCGAAAACTGGCACGATTTTGTGCGCTGGACTCTGGAGCAGGGCTACCCGGGGCTCGAAAACATGGCCTTGATTCCGGGCACGGTGGGCGCTGCACCGGTGCAGAACATCGGTGCCTACGGTGTGGAGTTGCAAGACCGTTTTGATTCGCTGGACGCGGTGGATTTGCAGACCGGCCAGGTTTTCACGCTCGATGCCGCCCAATGCGCTTTTGGCTATCGTGATTCGGTTTTTAAACATACGGCAGCGCCGGGCAGCGCCGGACTCGGCCTGGCAGGCCGGGCGCTGATTACGCAGGTGCGTTTTGCATTGCCCAAGCCCTGGAAACCGGTACTGGGTTACGCCGACCTGGAACGCAGGATGAGCGAGGAAGCGGTGACGCAGCCCTCGGCGACGCAATTGTTCGATTGGGTTTGCGCGATCCGGCGTGCCAAGTTGCCGGACCCAGCCATGATTGGCAATGCCGGCAGCTTTTTCAAGAACCCGACGGTCACGCCTGAGCAATGCGCCGACATCATTGCGCGCGATCCGAAGGTCGTTTATTACCCGCTGCTCGATGGCTCCATCAAGCTCGCTGCCGGCTGGTTGATTGACGCCTGTGGCTGGCGCGGCAAGACGGTTGGCCATGCCGGCGTTTATGAAAAGCAGGCGCTGGTGTTGGTCAACCATGGTGAGGCCACGGGCGGCGAGGTCATGACCCTGGCCCGCGCCATCCAGACCAGCGTTTACGAGCGCTTCGGCATCCGGCTGGAACCCGAGCCGGTGGTGGTTTGACGCCGAGTTAAATCAGCCGAAATGGCAGATGTAGTGATAGGCCTCGGCAACGCGGATCTGGAATGAGGAATCACCCGGGATACTGAACTTCTCGCCAGGACCGGACTTGAGCCAGGCATCGCTGCCGGCCAGTTTGTACTCGCAAGCGCCCGCCACGCATTCCATGATTTCCGGCGCGCCCGTGTTGAATGTCAGCGTTGCCGGCAACACCACGCCAACCGATTTCTTGGTGCCATCGGCAAAAGTGATGCCGTGACTGACGCATTTGCCGTCGAAATAGACGCTGGCTTGCGTGTTGACCGTGACGTTGGCGATGCTCGAAGTGCTCATGGTGACCCTGAAAGTGAAAAAATCAGCCGCCATGTTAGCGGCTTTCAGCGCGTGTTCCCCTCGCGCTTTAACCCTGCACGCCTTGGCGCTTGGCCCGAAGGGTTAAATTCGGTACATGAAAAAAGTTTTTGTCATGGGGGGTACCGGCTTTGTTGGTGCCAGGGTCTGCGCACAGTTGCTGCAGCAGGGCTGGCAGGTGACGGTGCCCACGCGCAAGGCCCCTCCTGCGCCGCCAGCGGCCGGCGTCGCGCTGCTGGAGCTCGATGTGCACGATGAGGCAGCGTTGACTCGGGCGCTGCGCGGGCACGATGCGCTGGTCAATCTGGTGGCCATCCTGCATGGAACGCAGGCGTTGTTTGAGCATGTTCATGTGCGCCTGGTCGAGAAACTGGCACGCGCCTGCTTCGCAGCCGGTGTCAGGCAAGTAGTTCATGTCAGCGCCATCGGCGCCAACGCGCAGCAGCCGCTGTCGGCGCCTTCGATGTACCTGCGCAGCAAGGGGCAGGGCGAAGCCGCACTGCTGCGCGCCGCAGGCTTGTCTGATCCGTCGGCGTTTGAACTGACGATTCTGCGGCCGAGCGTGATCTTTGGTGCCCAAGACAAGTTTCTCAATGTCTTTGCCAGTTTGCAAAAAGCACTGCCCGTGATGCCGCTGGCCGGCGCCAGTGCAAAGTTTCAACCGATCTGGGTCGAGGATGTGGCCAGCGCCGTGCTGCGCAGCCTGGCACGCGAACCGGCAGCGGCAACGCGCGCACCGTTGATTCTGCAAGCCTGTGGCCCCGATGTCTTCACGCTGCGCGAACTGGTCCAACTCGCGGGTCGTCTCAGTGGTGTGCGCGGCGGCCGTGGTCGCCCAGTGATCGCGCTGCCGAACTGGCTGGCACGCTTGCAGGCCACGCTGATGGAACTGCTCCCCGGCGAGCCGGTGATGAGCCGCGACAACCTTGATTCAATGAAGCTTGACAACGTCGCCACGGGCGCATTGCCGGGCCTGGAAACCCTCGGCATCCAGGCGACGGCCTTACCGGCGATTGCCTGCGCGTACCTGGGTGTGAAGCAAGCGGTGTAGTCCAACGGCCACAAGCGGCCTGCCGGAATCAGGGGCGCGCGATACGCCATCTTGCTGCCGACGATCAGTGGAGCAATCGACGGGTGGCGTTGCATCGGGTCCAGCAGCGCATAGGGCATGGTCTTGTTCGGGTTGGCCCTCTGGCTGAAAAACTTCAGACCAGCGACCACGCTGTTGTTCAGGTCGATTAACGCGGCTTCATTCAATTTATCGATGTCAATTTTCATGATCGGACTTCATTGGGTCAGTTCAGTGCTTGGGCAACTTTGCATTGGCAGACCAAAAGCAGTATTGGCGAGTCCTTAAGTACTTTGGGTTAAAGTCCGTCCCACGCCAGATAGTGACTTCGCGCCACCTGGCCCCTTGGCACCTTGTGTGCTGTTTCTTATTCAGCCTGCACCTAAGTTTTGCAGCGCTTCTCGAGAGGGTGGCTCAGTCATGAACTGGCACGACTTCAAACGGGACTATCTGGTGCGCTTTTGGGCACCGGTGCCGTCCGTCATAGCAGCAGGGGTTCTCTCTGCATATTACTTTGGCATTACCGGGACATTTTGGGCAGTGACTGGCGAGTTCACCCGCTGGGGTGGGCATTTGTTGCAACTGTTTGGCTATCACCCGGAAAACTGGGGCTACTTCAAGCTGATTCGTCTGGATGGATCACCGCTGGATCGGATCGACGGCGTCATGATCATCGGCATGTTTGCCGGTTGCTTGTCCGCCGCATTGTGGGCCAACAACGTCAAGCTACGCCTGCCGCACCACCCGATACGAATTTTTCAAGCGGTAACGGGCGGCATCATTGCCGGCTTTGGTGCCCGTCTGGCAATGGGTTGCAATCTGGCCGCATTTTTTACCGGAATTCCGCAGTTTTCACTGCATGCCTGGTTCTTTGCGATTGCCACGGCCGCCGGTTCCTGGTTCGGCGCGCGCGTGACCATGATGGCGGTTTTCCGCATTCCGGTGAAACTGCAAAAGGTCTCGGCTGCGCAACCCTTGAGCCAGCAACCTGAGCAGGCCGCCCGCCGTTTCCGCATGGGCATGCTGATCTTTACGGCATTTGTGGTGTGGGCTGTGGCCAAGACTTTTGGTGCGCCCAAGTTGGGTTTGGCGGCGCTTTTCGGTCTGGCATTTGGACTCATCATCGAACGCGCGCAAGTGTGTTTTACCTCGGCTTTTCGAGACCTCTGGATTACCGGTCGGACGCAGATGGCCAAAGCCATCTTGATCGGCATGGCCGTCAGCACCTTGGGGGTCTATAGCTACGTGCAGTTAGGCGTGCCGCCCAAAATTTTGTGGGCCGGTCCGAATGCAGTGATTGGCGGCTTGTTGTTCGGTTTTGGCATCGTCCTGGCTGGTGGCTGTGAAACAGGTTGGATGTACCGCGCGGTAGAAGGCCAGGTGCATTACTGGTGGGTGGGGTTTGGCAACATCATCGGCGCCACGCTACTGGCGGCATGGTGGGACGACATTTCTCCGGCATTGGCCACCAGCTACGCAAAAGTCAATCTGCTCGACGTCTTCGGCCCGCAAGGTGGCCTGGTCTTGACCTATCTGATGCTGGCAACGGCCATGCTGGCGATCTTCTGGTGGGAAAAACGTTTCTTTAGCGGCAAAGCCAGGCGGGTCCTTCCCGCTGTGGCACCAAGGGAGGCCGCATGAGCAAGCCAAACTATGTTCCGAACTATCGGCTGGACATGGTGGGTGAGCCTTGTCCTTATCCGGCTGTCGCCACGCTGGAAGCCATGCCCACGTTGCAGCCGGGCGAAATTCTGGAAGTGGTATCGGATTGCCCGCAGTCGATCAACAACATCCCGCTCGATGCGCGCAACCATGGATACGAAGTTCTGGAAATCCAGCAGGATGGTCCAACGATTCGTTACCTGATTCGTCGCTGACCACGCCGCCGCCCGATAAGCCAATCAAGGCAGGCGGCTATTGCGCTGCGTCATAAATACTGTGGAGAAGAAGATGCAAAAAATTCTGATCATCGTGCATGCCCCGCCCTATGGCAGCGAGCGTTGCTTGTCGGCCCTGCGGCTTGCAACAGCACTGGCTGGCAGCGACGCAAACCGTCCCGAGCTTCGCATGTTTCTGATGTCGGACGCAGTGGTCGTGGGCCTGCCGAATCAGGTGGACGGCAGCGGGAATGGTCTGCAAGCCATGGTCGAACATTTGGTCAGCGAAGGTGTAACCATCAAACTGTGCCGCACCTGTGCCCTGGCGCGCGGATTGGCCGACTTGCCGCTGATTTCTGGCCTGAGTATCGGCACCCTGCCTGAACTTGCCGAGTGGACGTTGGCCGCCGACAAGCTTATTACCTTCTGACGATAGCAACGAGTCGCACATAAGCACAACTGTCGCTTAGGTTTAAGGATTTTCTGCGATATGCCAGACTGCCGTCCAATGCTCGACCGTGCATTCAAGCGTTGCGAATGCCGCGTTAGTTGTATCGAATTTATCGCGTGAGAGCCGACGGCCAAACCAGCGAAGCAACTTGAAACCCGCACGTGCTGATCAGTCTCTTCGAGCACATGACCGGATAGGCGAGGACCCATCCAACCGCTTCACGCCGTGATCGTGAGAGGCCTGCGCCCCAATGAAGACAGCAGCTCTACTTATGCGCTGGGCCAATGCATCTTCCGCCCGCAGGAGAGGCTTTGATCAGCGCACGAGCATGCAGAGGGCGTGTAAACGCTGGTGCGCAGCATCATCAAGGTTCGCTGGCACGGATTGCCTGGAATTCAGGTAATGGTTGCTAAAGACCGCCAGATAGGTTTCCAGCGTCTGGGCTGCATGCGGTTCACCGACGAGTGCCAGGCACACGGCGGCCACCTCCGAGGTGCACAAATGGTCATCGTGCGTCGAGCGGCGCAGGGCGTAACGCGAGAGCTGTTCCGGTTGCAGGCTGAGCACCGGCAAGTGGTTGAGATAAGGGCTTTTGCGAAACATCTTGCCGGCCTCTGACCAGGTGCCATCGAGCAACACAAACAGCGGGCGTTTGCCGGTCGGCACCTGCACCTCGGTCACAACGCGTTCGGCGGCTGCAAACTCGCCCGGAAACACCAGATAGGGTGCCCACTGCGGATTGGCCAGCAGGGTCAGCAAGTCGGGGTCCACCGCCGTGCGTGACCAGACAAAGGCGCTGGTGTCTTTGACCACGTCCGCTATCAGCCATCCGGTATTGCTGGGCTTTAGTGGCTCGGTGTCCGCCATGATCAGGCACATGCCGACCTCGGTCGAGGCCTGCGGACGCAAGGCACACAGACAGTGGCTCAGGAGCACGCGGCAATCCGGGCAGCGCGGCGCGTGGGAGCCACGGGCAACGAAGGGCTTGGCACGGCGCGTCAGGCACAAAGCCCGCAGTCGCGCGACCGCATGGCCGATGCCGCTTGCCGCAGATGGAAGATTGGAGATACCGGGCTACTTGCTGCCGGCGTCGCCGAGCTTCAGGAAGTCGCCATCCTGGCCCAGTGACAAGAGACCGGCCTGGGAATAGATGCCGAGCTTGGCGCGGGTGTCGACGATGTCGAGGTTGCGCATGGTGAGCTGGCCAATGCGGTCTGCCGGCGAGAACGGCGCGTCTTCGACCTTTTCCATGCTCAGGCGTTCGGCCGCGTAGGTCAGATTCGGCGAGGTGGTGTTCAGGATCGAGTAGTCGTTGCCGCGACGCAGTTCCAGCGTGACTTCACCGGTGACAGCGCGCGCCACCCAGCGTTGCGCCGCTTCGCGCAGCATGATGGCTTGCGGGTCAAACCAGCGGCCCTGATACAGCAGGCGTCCGAGCTTGCGGCCGCTGTCGCGGTACTGCTCGATCGTGTCTTCGTTGTGGATGCCGGTGACCAGACGCTCGTAGGCGATGAACAGCAGCGCCAGGCCGGGTGCTTCGTAGATGCCGCGGCTTTTGGCCTCGATGATGCGGTTCTCGATCTGGTCGCTCATCCCCAGGCCGTGACGCCCACCAATGCGGTTGGCTTCCAGTATCAGCATGACCAGATCGCCGAACTCGACGCCGTTCAGTGCCACCGGGCGGCCTTCTTCAAAGCGCACCGTGACTTCTTCGCGTTCAATCTTGACTTCGTCCTTCCAGAACGCCACGCCCATGATCGGGTTGACGATCTTCATGCCGGTGCTCAACTGCTCCAGGTCTTTCGCCTCGTGCGTGGCGCCCAGCATGTTGGAATCTGTTGAATAGGCCTTCTCGGCCGACATCTTGTAGCCAAAGCCGGCTTTCGTCATGAAGGCCGACATCTCGGCGCGCCCGCCAAGCTCGTCGATGAACAACTGATCGAGCCAGGGCTTGTAGATCTTGAGCGACGGATTGGTCAGCAGGCCGTAGCGGTAAAAGCGCTCGATGTCGTTGCCTTTGAAGGTGCTGCCGTCACCCCAGATGTTGACGTCGTCTTCCTTCATCGCGGCCACCAGCATGGTGCCGGTCACCGCACGGCCCAGCGGTGTCGTGTTGAAGTAGGTGACGCCGGCAGTGGAGATGTGAAAGGCGCCACTTTGCAGGGCCGCAATGCCTTCGGCAGCCAACTGGTTGCGGCAGTCGATCAGGCGCGCCAGTTCGGCGCCATATTCCATGGCCTTGCGCGGGATGGCGTCGTAGTCGGTCTCGTCGGGCTGGCCCAGGTTGGCGGTATAGGCGTAGGGCAGGGCGCCCTTTAGCTTCATCCAGTGCAGCGCGGCGCTGGTGTCGAGTCCGCCCGAGAAAGCGATGCCGACTTTTTGTCCGATGGGGAGGTTTTGGAGAATGGTGGCCATGTTGTTCGCGGTGCAGTATTGGGTAAACGCTGATTTTAGGCGAGCCCAACCCTTGCGCTGCAGGCACGGCGTACTCGGCGACAATGGCAGCGCCCATGAAGACCGAACCGAAAACCCTTGAGCAGTGGCTGACGCACTGTGAGCAACTGCACCCGAAAAACATCGACATGGGCCTGGAGCGCGTCAGGACGGTCGCGCAGCGCATGGGCCTGTCTTTCAGTTGTCCGGTGATCACGGTCGCAGGCACCAATGGCAAGGGCTCGACCTGCGCCATGCTGGAATCCATCCTGCGCCAGGCCGGTTATCGCACCGGGCTTTACAGCTCGCCGCATCTGGTGCACTTTGAGGAGCGGTTGCGCCTGAACGGCGATCCGGTGCAGGCCGAGGCACTGGTGGCGGCCTTTACGCGCGTCGAGCAGGCGCGCTGCCAGCAGGAGCCGGCGGTGTCGCTCACTTATTTCGAGTTTTCGACCCTTGCCATGCTCGACTTGATGGCGCGCTCTGAACTGGATGTGGCGATTCTGGAAGTCGGCTTGGGCGGTCGGCTCGACGCCGTCAACATCATCGAACCGGATTGCGCGCTCATTACCAGCATCGACCTGGACCACATGGAGTTCCTGGGGTCGGACCGCGAGGCCATTGGCCGCGAAAAAGCCGGCATCATGCGCACCGGGCGCCCCGTGATCGTGGGCGACCCGATGCCGCCGCAAAGCGTGATCGATCACGCCAAGGACATTGACGCTGACCTCTGGCGCTTTGGCCACGACTTCAACGTTTCGGGTGACAAGCAGCAATGGGCCTGGGCCGGACGCGACCGGCGTTACAGCGGCTTGGCGTATCCGGCCCTGCGCGGTGCCAATCAGCTGCTCAACGCGGCTGGTGTGCTGGCCGCCCTGACGGTGCTGCGCGACCGCCTGCCAGTTGCGGCGCAGGCCGTGCGCAGCGGGCTGGCACTGGTTGAGTTGCCGGGGCGCTTTCAGGTCATTGCCGGGCAGCCGACGCTGGTGCTGGACGTGGCGCACAACCCGCACGCGGTGGCGGCGCTGGTGGCCAATCTGGACGTCATGGGCTACTTCCCAACCACGCACGTGGTGTTTGGCGCCATGGCCGACAAGGATCTGGCGTTGATGATGACGCGCGTCAGCCCGCTGGCGGACAAGTGGTACTTCACCGATTTGCCGACACCGCGGGCGGCTTCGGCCAGTGCCCTGCTGCAACAGTGGCAGGCGCTGAGCACGCGCAAGAATGTCAGCGCCACAACCCACGCCGACCCGCTGCAAGCCCTGCAGGCGGCCATCGCCGCGGCAGACCCCGCTGATAGAATCGTGGCCTTCGGGTCGTTCTTTACGGTGGGCGGCATTTTGAAAGACGGCGTGCCGCGACTGAACGCGAAACACATGCCAAATCTTTGAACCCCTGAGTCTGCACAAAATGGCTTTTTTCAAATTCCGTAAAGGTGGCGATGAGCCGTCGGGCGCACCCGCCCAAGCGGAGAGCATCGACGCCATGCGCACGCGCGCCAAGCACCGCCTGCTGGGCGCAGCCGTGCTGGTGCTGATCGGCGTCGTTGGCTTTCCCATCCTCTTTGACAAGCAGCCACGCCCGATTTCGGTTGATATTCCGATCGAGATTCCGGACCGCAACAAGGCCAAGCCGCTGACCATTCCTGAGCCGGTGGCAGCGCCGACTGTCCAGGCCTCCGCTGTGGCCGCGGTGCCGGCGCCGGTCGTGGCGGCACCGACGGTGGCTGCAGGCAAGGTCGAGCAAGCCGCTCCGGTCGCCGCAGCGGTTGTCGCAGCGGCGTCCAAGGCCGCTGTCAAGACCGAACCGAAAGTCGTCGAGAAAGCACCTGAAAAGCCCGCACCGGCGCCAGCGAAAGTTGACGATGGCAGCCAGGCCAAGGCACTGCTGGAAGGTAAGGAGCCGGCCAAGAAAGCGGATGCTGCTGCAGGCCGCTTTGTGGTTCAGGTCGGCGCCTTCGCTGATGCAAACCGGGCGCGCGAAGTGCGACAAAAGGTCGAGCATGCCGGTCTGAAAACCTATACCCAGGTGGCACAGACCAAGGACGGGCAGAAGACCCGCGTTCGGGTTGGCCCCTTTGCGACCAAGGCCGAAGCGGACAAGGCGGCAGCGAAAATCAAAAAGCTTGGCTTGCCGGCAGCCATGCTGTCGCTCTAAGCGCACGGTCTCCAGACGGTGCCCATGGCTGCGCTTGACTGGATCATATTGGCGGTGTTGCTGCTGTCCCTGCTGTTGGGTGCATGGCGCGGTTTGGCCTTTGAGGTGATGTCGGTGCTGAGCTGGATTGCGGCCTTTGTTCTGGCGCAGTGGCTGGCGTCGGACCTGTCGCTTCGGTTGCCGATGAGCGGGGCTAGCGAGGGTGTGCGGTATGCCGTTGCCTTCGTGCTGATCTTCGTAGTGGCCGTGTTTGCTGGCGGGTTGTTGGCGACGCTGGTCAAGAAACTGTTTTCGGCGGCCGGCTTGCAACCGGCGGATCGTGCCCTGGGTGCGCTGTTTGGTCTGCTGCGGGGCGGCCTGGTGCTGTTAGCGGCAACGCTGGTCATTGGCATGACGCCGTTTCAGACTGACCGCTGGTGGCAGGAGTCGGTTGGCGCCGGCATGGCGCGCTCCGCGCTGGCGAGTTTGAAGCCGGTCTTGCCGCAAGAATTTGGAAGGTATTTACCATAATGTGTGGAATCGTCGGCGTTGTCAGCAGCGCACCTGTTAATCAACTTATCTATGACGCGCTGCTTCTGTTGCAGCACCGCGGCCAGGACGCCGCCGGCATTGTGACGCAGCAGGAGTGCAAGTTCTTCATGCACAAGGCCAAGGGCATGGTGCGTGACGTTTTCCGCACGCGCAACATGCGCTCGCTGCCGGGCAACTGCGGGCTTGGTCAGGTGCGCTACCCGACTGCTGGCAATGCTTACAGCGAGGAAGAGGCGCAACCGTTTTACGTCAACGCGCCTTTCGGCATCGTGCTGGTGCACAACGGCAACCTGACCAACGCGCAGGCGCTCAAAGCCGAGCTGTTCAGCACCGATCACCGCCATATCAACACCGACAGCGACTCCGAGGTGTTGCTCAACATACTGGCGCACGAGATCGAGAAGACCACGCGCGGCCTGCCGCTGCAACCGCACGATTTGTTTGAGGCGGTGCGCCGCGTGCACCGTCGCATCAAGGGCTCTTACGCTGTGATCGTGATGATCGCTGGGCACGGCCTGCTGGCGTTTCGCGACCCCTTCGGCATCCGCCCGCTGTGCATCGGGCGCGGCGCGGGCACGGTGCTGGTGGCCAGCGAGTCGGTGGCGCTGGAAGGCACATCGAACAAGTTCGAGCGCAATGTGGCCCCCGGCGAAGCGATTTTCATTGACCTGGCGGGCAAGGTGCACGCGCAGCAGTGCGCCGAACATCCGGTGCTGCACCCCTGCATCTTTGAATACGTTTACCTGGCCCGACCCGACTCGGTGATGGACGGCATTTCGGTCTACCAGGCACGCCTGAATCTGGGCGAAACGCTGGCCAAGCGCGTGATCTCAACGGTGCCGCCCAACGAGATCGATGTCGTCATTCCGATCCCGGAGTCGAGCCGCCCGAGCGCCGCACAACTGGCGCAATTACTGGGTCTGCCGTACCGCGAAGGTTTCGTGAAAAATCGTTACGTCGGGCGCACCTTCATCATGCCGGGGCAGTCGGTACGCAAGAAATCGGTGCGCCAGAAACTCAACGTGATCGCCAGTGAATTCAAGGGCCGCAACGTGCTGTTGGTGGACGATTCCATCGTGCGCGGCACCACCAGCCGCGAGATCGTGCAGATGGCGCGTGACGCTGGCGCACGCAAGGTCTACATGGCCAGTGCCGCACCGCCCGTGCGCTACCCCAATGTCTATGGCATCGACATGCCAACCTCGGACGAACTGGTGGCGCACAACCGCACGGTCGAGCAGATTCGCGAACTGATTGGCTGCGATGCGCTGATCTACCAGGAAGTTGAGGGCATGAAGAAGGCGATTGGTTCGCTCAACCCCGAGATCACCGGCTTTGATGCCTCTTGTTTCGACGGTGTTTACGTCACCGGCGACATCACAGCGGCCGACATTGCGCGGCTCAACGCGAACCGTGTGGTGGTCGATGAAACGGCTGAAGACAACTCGCGCCTGGCCCTGCCGAATCACGAAGAATGAACATGAGTCAAAAACAAGATACCGACACATTGCACCCCGACACACTGGCCGTGCGTGCCGCTGTGGCACGCAGCCAGTATGGCGAAAACTCCGAAGCCCTGTACCTCACCAGTGGCTATGTGCAGCCGTCGGCTGAGGCCGCAGCACGGCGCTTTAATGGCGACGAGGAAGGCTTTACCTACGGGCGCTATGGCAACCCCACGGTCGCCAGCTTTGAGCAGCGCCTGGCCGCGATGGAGGGTAGCGAGGCCGCAATTTCAACGTCCTCCGGCATGGCTGCGATCTTGATGATGTGCCTGGCGCTGCTCAAGAGCGGTGACCACATCGTGTGTTCGCAATCGATGTTCGGCTCCACCATCAAACTGATCGGAACCGACCTGGCGCGCTTCGGTGTCGAATCAACTTTTGTGGCGCAGACCGATCTGGCGGCCTGGAAAGCGGCACTGCGTGGCAACACGCGCTTGTTGTTCGCCGAGACACCGACCAACCCGCTGACCGAAGTCTGCGACATCGCGGCATTGGCCGAGATGGCGCACCAGGCTGGCGCGCTGCTGGCCGTGGACAACTGCTTTGCCACGCCCGTGCTGCAGCGCCCGATGGCGCTGGGCGCCGACATCGTGATGCATTCGGGCACCAAGTACCTTGACGGCCAGGGCCGCGTGATGGCCGGCGCCCTGTGCGCGAGCCGGGAACTGGTCAACGAGAAGTTCATGCCGGTGCTCAAGACCGGGGGCATGACGTTGGCGCCTTTCAACGCCTGGGTCGTGCTCAAGGGCCTGGAGACGCTCGACATCCGCATGCGGGCGCAGGCCGAACGCGCGCTGGGCCTGGCGCGCTGGCTTGAAGCGCACCCCGATGTGCAGCGCGTGTTCTACCCTGGCCTGGCCAGCCACCCGCAGCATCAATTGGCGATGGCGCAGCAGTCTGGCATCGGGGGCGCTGTGCTGTCGTTCGAGGTTCGTGCCACCAGCCCCGAGCAGGCGCGCGCACGCGCCTTTCACGTGCTCGATGCCATGCAAATGATTTCGCTCTCCACCAACCTGGGCGACACCAAGACGCTCGCCGCGCATCCGGCCAGCACCTCGCACGGCCGCTTGACCGAAGCGCAGCGCCAGTCCGCCGGCATTGGCCAGGGCCTGATCCGCGTCGCGGTCGGTCTCGAACACCTTGACGATATTCAAAATGATTTGTCCCGCGGCCTGAGTAGCCTGGACACCCTGAAATGACCCAAAAAACCCGTACCCGTTTCGCACCATCTCCCACTGGTTTCATCCACCTCGGCAACATCCGCTCGGCGCTCTACCCCTGGGCTTTTGCGCGCTCCACCGGTGGTGACTTCATCCTGCGCATCGAAGACACCGACCTCGATCGCTCGACGCAGGCGGCGGTGGACGTCATCATCGACGGCATGTCCTGGCTCGGGCTTAACTATGACGAAGGCCCGTTCTACCAGATGCAGCGCATGGCGCGCTACAAGGAAGTTCTGGCCGACTTGCAGACGGCCGGCCACGTCTACCCCTGCTACATGAGCGTGACCGAACTCGACGCGCTGCGCGAGCGCCAGACCGCAGCCAAAGAAAAGCCGCGTTATGACGGCACCTGGCGTCCAGCGCCGGGCAAGACGCTGCCTGCAATTCCCGAAGGCGTGAAGCCGGTGCTGCGTTTCAAGAATCCGCAGGGTGGCTCGGTGGTGTGGGAAGACAAGGTCAAGGGCCGTATCGAGATCAGCAACGACGAACTCGACGATCTGGTGATCGCGCGCCCGGACGGCACGCCGACCTACAACTTCTGCGTGGTGGTGGACGACATCGACATGGCCATCACGCACGTGATTCGCGGCGACGACCACGTCAACAACACGCCGCGCCAGATCAACATCTTCCGCGCCCTGGGCAAAGAGCCACCGGTCTACGCCCATCTGCCGACCGTGCTCAATGAGCAGGGCGAGAAGATGAGCAAGCGCAACGGCGCCAAGCCGGTGACGCAGTACCGCGACGAAGGCTATCTGCCCGACGCCATGGTGAACTACCTGGCGCGCCTGGGCTGGAGCCATGGCGACGATGAAATCTTCAGCCGCGAACAGTTTTTGCAATGGTTTAACCTGGATCACCTGGGGCGCAGCGCAGCGCAGTTCGACGAAGCCAAGCTGCGCTGGGTCAACGCCCAGCATCTCAAGATCATGGCCGACGATGCGCTGGCGCCCCTGGTGCGCGCGCAGTTGCAGCGGCGCGGCATCGAAGCCGATGAACGTCTGGCGCAAATCTGCGCGCTGTTCAAAGACCGCAGCGACACCACCGTGGTGCTGGCCGATTGGGTGGCACGCTGTTACGCCGACGTTGAACCGAAAGCTGAGGAACTGGCGCAGCATGTTACCGATGCCATCAAGCCTGCGCTGCAACTGTTGTGCGACAAATTGGCCGCGTGTACCTGGGACAAGCCATCCATTGCCGCTGCGATCAAGGAAGTGCTGGCCGCCAGCGCCATCAAGATGCCGCAACTGGCGATGCCGGTGCGCGTGCTGGTGCTGGGCACGGCGCAGACACCATCGGTCGATGCGGTACTGGAACTGGTTGGCAGGGAAAAAGTGCTGGCACGCCTGCGGGCAGCCTGAC
>CAITXW010000053.1 GCA_903896425.1 uncultured beta proteobacterium
CCCGAGTGGCTGATGATCCGCGAGTTGCTGGAACCCTGTGACGACGCCACGCTACAGCGTGTGCGCGTGGCCATCGGTGAAATGCTGGGCACCACCGGCGCAGGCAACGCGGCGCGCGGTTCGCGCATTGCGCTGATCGGCTTGCGTGGCGCTGGCAAATCAACGTTGGGCCAGAGGCTGGCCGATGACCTGGGCTTTGAGTTTGTCGAACTGAGCCGCGAGATCGAGAAGTTCGCCGGCTGCAGCGTTGCGGAAATCCAGGCGCTGTATGGCGTCAATGCCTATCGGCGCTACGAGCGCCGTGCGCTCGAAGAGTTGATTCATACCCACCCCGAGGCGGTCATCGCCACGCCCGGCGGTTTGGTGTCGGATGCGGCCACCTTTAACCAGATGCTGGCGCACTGCACCACGGTCTGGCTCAAAGCCGACCCTGAAGACCACATGCAACGCGTCATGGCGCAGGGTGATCTGCGCCCGATGGCGGCGAGCAAGGAAGCGATGGACGATCTCAAAGGCATCCTCGCCGGCCGCGCCGCCTTTTATTCCAAGGCCCAGTTCAAGCTCGATACCAGCGCTCAGGCCTTGGAGCCCAGTTTTCAGTTGCTGCGCGAGACTGTGCGCAAGGCGCTGGGTTTGCCGATCTGATCGCCGCCTCGGGCGATTGAACGTATCAAGGGAAAAGTTCTCATGAAGATAGCAGCGATCCAAATGGTTTCGGAAACCAGCGTCGAGCGCAATCTGGTGCAGGCCGGTTTGTTGCTGGCGCAGGCGGCTGCGCAAGGCGCTGAGCTGGCTGTTTTGCCGGAGTACTTTTGTCTCATGGGTTTGCAGGACAGCGACAAGCTCAAGATTCAGGAGCCGTTTGGCAGCGGCCCGATTCAGGCCTTCCTGAGCCAGAGCGCGAAAAAGCTCGGGCTATGGATTGTTGGGGGCACGTTGCCACTGACCACGACGCAAGCGGCGCGGGTTCGCAACAGCTCACTGGTCTTTGATCCAAGCGGTCAATGCGTGGCGCGTTACGACAAGATTCACTTGTTCCGGTTTGACAACGGGCAGGAAAGTTACGACGAATCCTGCGTGCTGGAACGCGGTGCGCAGCCGGTGACGTTTGATCTGCCATCGATCGACGGCAACAGCTACCGCATCGGCCTGAGCGTCTGCTATGACCTGCGCTTTCCCGAGTTGTATCGCCAGTTGAAGGCGGACATCCTGCTGGTGCCCAGTGCCTTTACCTTCACCACCGGACAGGCGCACTGGGAGATCCTTCTGCGCGCGCGTGCCATCGAAAATCTGGCCTTCGTGCTGGCGTCAGCGCAGGGCGGCGTTCACGAAAACAAGCGCGGAACCTGGGGTCACAGCATGATCATCGGCCCGTGGGGCGAGATCATGGCCGAGCATGCGCAGGGTAACGGCGTCGCTGTGGCCGAGGTATCGAAGCAAACGCTGCAAGCTGCACGCAAGCGCTTGCCGGCGCTGGACCATGTGGTGCTTTGATATTGATTGAACCTGGATTCGGCAGCTGACCGCGCCCGATTGGGGCGTGGCCAGCAGAGCATGGGCTTGCATCAGATGCTGCGCATCGATGGGACCGAGATGCTGCGTGAGCGTGGTTTTAAGAACGCCGGTATCGACGGCTTGTGCGACCTGGCGCAGGATGTCTTGCTGGGCCGCCATGTCGGCGGTCTTGAAAATGGCGCGCGTGAACATGCCTTCCCAACTGAAGCTCAGGCTCTTGGCGCGCAGCAGATTCTGGGGACGGCCAGCTCGATTGAGATCTGGTCCACTGCGCAGGGTGCCGTTTCACAACTGGCATCGAATGCCTTCACAGTGGCCGGCATGACGATGTCGGTCCAGCGGCTCATGGGCTTCGTGGCAGTCGGGGTCGCCTTGGTGATCTTCTCGGTCGAGGGTGTACTCGCGCAACGCTCGATCCGGACCGATAGCAACACGGTTTTTGACGGGCT
This sequence comes from uncultured beta proteobacterium, assembly GCA_903896425.1. Classification (GTDB taxonomy): domain Bacteria; phylum Pseudomonadota; class Gammaproteobacteria; order Burkholderiales; family Burkholderiaceae_C; genus Rhodoferax. The sequence continues at coordinate 1,965 of CAITXW010000053.1, forward strand.
TGCTTCGGTAGCGGCGATGACCCCGGGTTTGCGCGTAACGGTCTGGAGTCTGCAAGCCGGTGCGGACGGCCAGGACTGGATCGCCACCCGTGTTGCGCTGGCATCGGGGTCTGCCGTGGTCAGCACGGGCGTCATCAGCAGTATGGATTCCGGAACTTTTGTCAACGGTCTGCGCTTGACGGGTTCGTCGATGGGTCAATGGATGGCCGGTGACATGGTCAGGGTTCAAGGTGTGCTGTCGGACAGTGGTGACAGTATTGCCGTCACGAGTTCCCGCATCATGGGTCCGGGACTGTCTTTCCAACCAGATGGCGAAGTTGAGATCGAGGGTTTGGTAACCGCCACCTCGCCACCTGGTCGATTCATGCTGGGACGCTTTGATGTCGACGCCAGTGCCGTTGCCTTCAGCCAATCCAGTTCGCCAATTGTCAGCGGCATGCGGTTGAAGGTGGCCGCCCTGGATGCGGAAGAGTTCAAGGTGCTGCTCGATTCCGTGATCTACCGGCCGGGGATACGAGCGGCCCTGATTCATGGCGACGGCGTTCCTTTCTTGATGGCGCCCAATGGCAAAGACGTTGAGGGCCTGGATCTGGTCAAACCGGACTCATTCTTTGTCAAGCGCCTGGGCAGCGGCCGCAATGCCAATGTATTTTCTGGCGTCTTCAATTACGTCGGCGATGAGCGCATGGTCGCGCTGCAAACCGTCCAGGACCCCAGCCTGTCCATGGACAAGCCCATGGTCATCGTGGTTGATCGGCGCTTGCAGGCCATGTATGCAAACTGGAAACACGAGGTATTCGAGTACGGCCTGTCGTTTGCGATTCTTGCTTCGTTGATGTCAGCCGCTTTGCTGCGCAATCAAAGGCAGCGCCGCCTGGTCGCGCATGCGAGCGAACAAAGCCAGGACGAACAGTTTCGCTTTGTCCGGTTGCCGGGTGATCTGGATCAAAAGACGCGTACGGCAAACGACGCCCATGTCGGCAAGACCCGTTGGGAAATGGGTGCGGAAAATTTGAGCGAGGCTGATTGGACGTCACATCGAATCACGCTACAGACCTATCGGGAATTTCATGATTTTGAAATCCTTCGCCGCAATCAGGATGGCAGCCCGCGCTGGATTTCGGTCAGCGGAATGCCGATGTTCAACGCCCTTGGCAATTTCACGGGCTATCGCGGGGTGGCCCGCGACATCACCGTGCAGAAGTTGTCCGAGGAGCACATCAAGCATTTCGCCTTCTACGATGGACTTACCAAGCTACCCAATCGTTGCTTCCTCAACGACCGGATGCTCCTTGAATTTGCGGCAAGCAAGCGCAACCAGCGCTATGGTGCAGCCCTGTTCCTTGACCTCGATAACTTCAAGCCGCTCAATGACAAATTCGGCCATGAGTTCGGCGATCTTCTGCTGGTTGAGGTGGCCAATCGACTCCTGGCTTGTGTCCGCGAGGTCGACACGGTTGCGCGCTTTGGCGGCGACGAATTTGTGGTGACGGTTGGAAATCTGGACGCTGCCAGGGACGAGTCGATGGCACAGGCCAATCGGGTCGCCGAGAAGATTCGACTCAGTTTGGCCGAACCCTACCGCTTGTCACTCCCGCAGGACGCAAGCGGCGTCGCCACGATCGAGCACCGCTGCACGGTGAGCATCGGCATCACCCTGTTTTTCGGTCATGAACAGAGTGCGCAAGAAATTCTGAAACAAGCCGACACGGCAATGTATGAGGCCAAGCAGGCGGGTCGAAATGCGATCCGGTTTTATGAGGCCAAGGCTGGCCCGCGCCATTCTCACTAACCCCGCAAGCACAAGGGCTGGGCAGCCTCGACCTGGTGCTGCTGTGGCTTGAATCAGCCCAGGACTATCTTGCCGACCGTGTGCTGCGTGGCCAGCAAGGCATGGGCTTGCATCAGGTGCTGCGCATCGATGGGACCGAGATGCTGCGTGAGCGTGGTTTTAAGAATGCCGGTATCGACCGCTTGTGCGACCTGGCGCAGGATGTCTTGCTGGGCCGCCATGTCGGCAGTTTTGAAAATGGCGCGCGTGAACATGCCTTCCCAACTGAAGCTCAGGCTCTTGGCGCGCAGCAGATTCATGTCCAGCGGCGCGGCCGCCTCGACCAGCGCACACAGGTGCCCGAAGGGTGCCAGCACCTTTGCCAGATCGGCCCAGATGGCCGAGGGTTCGGTCAGGCACAGAACGTATTGCACTTGCGCCCGACCCAGCGCCTTGAGTTGCGCTGCCAGCGGCGCGGTGTGGTCGATGACCGAGTGCGCGCCCATGGCCAGGCAATGTTCGCGTGAGGCGGTGCGGGACGCGGTGGCGACCACATACAGGTCGGTGAACCGGGCGGCCAGTTGAATGGCCATGGAGCCAACGCCGCCGGCGCCCCCCAGCACCAACAGCGTGGCAGCCTTCTCACCCCCGATTTCTTGCGGGATGCGCATTCGTTCAAACAGCGCTTCCCAGGCCGCCAGGCTCGACAGTGGCAGGGCGGCGGCTTGCACCCAGCTCAGGCTCTCGGGTGCGCGTGCCGCCAGTCGCTCATCGACCAGGTGGAACTCGCTGCAGCAACCGGCTCGCAGCACACTGCCGGCGTAGTAAACCCGCTCGCCGACGCGAAAGTTCTTTACCTCGCTGCCGATCGCATGCACGGTGCCGGCGGCGTCCCAGCCCAGCACGCGCGGCGCTGCGTCTGCGGCCGGCTTGGCGGTGGCCATCTTCAGATCAATCGGATTGACCGAGACCGCCTGGACCGCAACGCACAAATCAAACGAACCGCAAACCGGCATTGCGATTTCGGCATCCTGCAAGACGCCGGGCTGCAGGGCAGCGCCGGCGGCATCGGTTTGGACTACAACAGCTTTCATGACTTCGAAACCTTTGCGATGGGAGGTGCCTGCGGCCGGGGCGGACGCATCCAGAACCAGGCCAGCAGCGCCGGCAGGAAACTCAGCGTCATCGCCAGAAACGCAGACTGGTAGGCGAGGACTTTTGCGGGGCCGGGAGCCTGGCCTGGTGTGGTGCTGAACTCCAGCAGCAGACCGACAGCGCCGACACCGACCGAGCCCCCGAGCGATCTGAAAAAACTCACCATCACGGTTGCGGTGGATGCGTATTGCTCGGGCGCCACCTGGGTCACGCCGGCGTTCAGACTTGGGATCGTCAGCCCCAAGCCGACCCGTCCCACAATGGTGACCGCGACAAACCAGCCGAGATGAATCGGATGAAAGAAACCAAGAAAGGCTGCGTTGGAAATGATGAACATCAGCAGTCCGAACAGCAGGGTCCAGCGCATGGAATAGCGGTCGGTCATGATGCCGCCAACGTAGAGCATCAACCCCAGCATGACGCCGCCGGGCAGCAAGGCCACGCCTGCCTCCCAGGAGGCCCAGCCTCCCAGGTCCTGCAGATAAACCGGCAGCAGATAAGTCGTTCCGAACAAGCCCAAACCGTAGGCAAATGAAATCACACTGGCAGCAAACACACCGGGCAGGCGCAGCAGCGAAAAGTTCAGAACCTGCTGTTGGCGGTGCTTGAGCTGATCCAGGCAAAAGAGCAGCAGACCCAGCGCCGCCAGCACGGCAAAGCCGCCACCCCAGAGCGGTTGGCGAAGCCAGAGCAGAAAGGCACCGGTCAGCCCGGTGACAAAGGCCGACAGCCACAAGGCCGGCAAGCCGCGCACGCTGCGCGGCAGATCGGCAGGCGCACCCACCGGCATGCGATGACTTGCGCTCAGCCAGGACCAGGCGCACAGCGGCAGGGTGAATACGAAGACGCTTTGCCAACCGATCCAACTGGTCAGCACACCGCCGACGAAGGGGCCCAGAATCGGCGACAGGGTGATGCCCAGACCGTACAGCGAGATGGCGCGGCCACGCAGCGCGGATGGAAAATTGCTGATGATCACCAGCATTGCAACCGCCTGTGCGATGCCGGTGAGAAAGCCCTGGACGACGCGCACCACGGCGAGCCAGACCAGCCCATCGGGTGGCAGCAAGGCGCCCATCAGCGACGTCAGCATGAAGCCGCCGATCACGGTGCGAAAGGTGCGCCGCACACCGAGCTTGCCAATCACGCCGCCGCAGAGCAGCAGCGCCACCGTCATCGAGGCCAGGAAGGCCGACGACAGCACCTGCACTTCGAGATGGGTCGCGTGGAAGTAAGTCTTGATATCGGGGATCGCGACGTTGATGGCGGTGGTCGACATGATCATGGGGAAGATGCCCATCATCAACCACAGGATGGTGTCGCGCCGATGGTGTTCGCCACCGCTGTGCCGCAGTGCCGCTATCTCGCGCGCAAACGGATCGGTTGGCGGCTGGTTCATCGGTCTTGCGCTGGCGGGCTCAGGCAGCCGGTGGCTTGCGGGCCAGCATGCGCAGGGGTTCGTACACCAGGGTTGCGACGCCGTGCTGGTTGCGTACCATGTTGCGCGTGCGGATCAGCGCGCGATCCGGCCGGGATGTGGCTTTGAGTTCGATGACCTCGACTTCAACCTGCAAGGTGTCGCCAACGAAGGTCGGCCCCTTGATGCTCATGCTCGATTCCAGAAACGCCAGCCCCGTGTGCTGGATCGACGGCACGATCAGACCCTCGGCAAACGAGAACACCAGCGCACCGGGAACCACGCGCCCGCGGATGGCCATGCTGTCGCGGTCATGGACGTTGGTGAACAGCTCTTCCGTGAACCAGGTCAGGTTGTAGAAATTGACCAGGTCGGCTTCGGTGACGCTGCGCCGCGTGCTGGCAAAAGTGTCGCCGAGCGCGAGGTCGTCCCAGTAAAACCCCTGGCCGAGTTGATGGTGGCTCATTGTTCCAGTCCTTTGAATCATGGCGCTGTGCAAGCGCCGGTTAATCTTGATGCGCCAAGTTTTCAGCGGCTGATGCCGCGTGCCATGAGGCTTTCAATGTCCGGCGTCGAGAAACCGGCTTCGCGCAGAATTTCTGCGCTGTGCTGGCCCAACTGCGGGGCTGGCATCTGCTCATCGCGCACCGGTGTTGCCGACAGGCGAACCGGCACGCCGATCTGGCGCATCCGTCCCTCGGTCGGGTGCGTCACCTCGCGAATCATGCCAACGGCTTGCAGGTGCGGGTCGTGGGTCAGGCTGTCGATGTCGTGCAAGGGCATGCAGGGAATGTCGGCGCCGTCGAGCAGGCTGATCCATTCCTGCGTGGTGCGCGTGGCCATGGCCTGCGCCACGATCGTATAGAGGTCGTTGATGTGCTGCGTGCGCATGCCGATGCTGCCAAAGCGCGGATCCTGTGTGAACCAGTCGGCGTGACCGATCAGCGCCAGAAAACTTTCCCACTGCTTGTCGTTGTAGATCAGCACGCAAAGGTAACCGTCTTGCGTCTGGTAGGGGCGGCGCTCCTTGACCAGCAGGCGCGGGTAGCCGCTGGGCCCCTTGGCGGGAACAAAGGTTTCACCCGAGAGATGGTCACTCAGCACGTACTGCACCATGGTTTCGAACATCGGAATCTCGATCTGCTGGCCAAGGCCGGTTTGCGCCCTGGAAACTACCGCCGCCAGGATGGTGGTGGAGGCCATCAGTCCCACGGTACGGTCGGCCAGTGTCAGCGGCACATAGCGCGGTCGCTCGCCACTGGCCATGCTCATGATGCTGGGAACAGCCGCCGCGCCTTGAATCAGGTCGTCGTAGGCCGGTTTGCCGGCATAGGGGCCGGTTTCGCTGTAGCCGTACAGACCTGCATAAATGATGCGCGGATTGATCGCCTGCAGGCGTTCGTAATCAATGCCGAGCCGGCGCATGGCCTGCGGCCGGATGTTGTAGATCACCACGTCGGCGGTTTCGGCCAGCCGGTAAAACGCGGCCAGCCCGTCGGCTTGTTTGAGGTCCAGCACCAGGCTGCGCTTGTTGCGATTGACGTGCAAAAAGATGTGGCCCATGCCGGGGTTGCGCATCGGGCCGATGCCGCGCACGGTATCGCCGCCGGGGGGTTCGATTTTCACCACATCGGCGCCCATATCCGCCATCAGTTGCGTGGCGTAGGGCCCCATCAGGACGGTGGTCAGGTCCAGGACGCGCAGACCCTGCAGCGGGCCACTCATGAACAGGTACTCATCTTGGGTATCTCACGAATCCGAAAAAACGGGCGGGCGCTTTTCGATGAAAGCGTCAATGGCTTCAAGGTGCTGCGGGCTCTTGTGCGCAATCACTTGCAGACCGGCTGACATCTGCAGCACCGAGTCCAGGCTCATGGTCTGGCCTTCACGCATCAGGCGCTTGGTCATGCGCAGCACATTGCCCGGGTTGCGCACGATGCGCGCCGCCAGCGCACGGGCTGCGGGAAGCAGGGCGTCCGCGGCCACCACCTGCGAGACCAGGCCGCAAGCCAGGGCTTCCTTGGCGCTGATCGGGTCGCCGGTGAGCGCCATCTCCATCGCTTTGGCCATGCCCACGGCACGCGGCAGCAACCAGGCACCACCGTCACCGGGGATGAGTCCGACGCGCACAAAGCTCTCGGCAAACGTGGCGGCTTCCGAAGCGATGCGCAGGTCGCACATGCAGGTCACATCGCAACCCGCGCCAACGGCCGGGCCGTTGACGGCGGCGATGGTCGGAACCTCGAGTTGGTAGAGCGCCATCGTCAGGCGTTGAATGCCGGTGATGTACCACTGGCGGATGCTGGCCGGCGACATCTCGTCACCGCAAAAGCGGCGCATGTCCTTGACGTTTCCCCCCGATGAAAACACGGTTCCCGCCGCCGTCAAAATGACAGCGCGCACCGACATGTCGGCGCGGATGCGTTCGCAGGCGGCGACGAATTCATCGACCGCCGTGTTGCCGGTCAGGGCATTGCGCACCTCGGGCTGGTTCATGGTCAGGGTGACTACGGGGCCGTCCTGTTCGTAAAGTAGAAAATTAGCCATCTGCGTTTTCCTGAAAATGTTGTTCTGGTGAATCGGTGGTTTTGCTGCGCGCCGCGTTCAGGCGATTGCCATCGCAGTGTCCTCAACGCTGAGTCGATCCAGCATGAAGTCGATCACGCTGGGTTTGGAATGCTGCAGCAGGCTTGCACCCAGCAGACCTTGCCAGTGGGCTTCGGAGCCGAAATCCATGCGCCATTCATGCAGGCGCCGCGTCCACAGGTGCAGCGGGTATTCGGCGGTCGTTCCCATGGCGCCATGCACGCCGTGTGCTGTGGCGGCGACCAGCGCGACGGCTTGGCTGGCGCGCGCCTTGGCCAGTGCGGCCATCGGATCGTCGGCCACGGGTGCGCCATTGGCAAAAGCCATCTCGGCGGCCATGTGCACGGCGTGCACGTGTTCGGCCATCTGGCTGAGTTGCTGTTGAATGGCCTGAAACTTTCCGATCGACTTGCCGAACTGCGCGCGTTCATTGGCATAAACCAGCGTGCGTTCCAGCGCCGCCGACATGGCGCCGGCCATCATGCCGGCCCACAGTACGGCGCCGACTTCGCGCCAGGGCTTCGCCTCACCAAGGGCCATCGCTTGTGCCGGCCAGCTTGCCCAGCGCAGGCGCGACTGCAGGCTGCCATAGACTGCGGGGCCTTCGTGCGTGGCGGCGCTGGTCGGCAGGAGCCAGGCTTTGCCGTTGACATTCATGGCGACCCATGCCGCCACGTGGGCAAAGGGAACCGCGTGTGCCAGCACACCGCCCTGCGCGGTCGGCTCAACTTGGGTGGCAAAGGTGGCGCAGCCCGCTAGCTGCGTATGGCCCGACGCTGCCAGCAATGAACACACGTACATCGTCGGCCCCAGCGGCAGCGGTAAGGCATGACGCCCGGCTGCCAGCAGCAGGCCAAAGCCGTCGTGCCAGCTCAGGCCGGCACCGTCGGCAGACTCGGCAACCCAGGTTTGCGTGAAGCCCGATTCTTCGATGGCGGCCCACATGGCCGCGCCGTCGTGCGTCAGTTCCACCTGGCGCACGGTTTCCAGCGTACAAAGTTTGGCCAGCAGTTTTTCTGCGGCGTCGGTAAAGAGTGAGTCCATGGGCTTGTCGTATCCGGGCTAGCGCAGGCCAAGACCGCGTGCAATCATGCTGCGCAGGATTTCACGGGTCCCGCCACGCAGGGAATAAGAGGGTGCAACCTGGGTCACGTAACTCAGGGTGCGCAGCAACTCGTCGTCGGTGACGGCTTGATCGCTGGCGGCCAGCTCATCGGCAATCCAGACGGGGATGTCCTGCTCGAGCTGGGTGCCCAGGTCTTTCATCAAGGCAGCCTCGATGACAGGGCTCTCACCCTGGGCCAGCCGTGCGGTGGTGGCAATCGACATCGAGCGCAGGACGGCCAGCTCGATCACGATGCGGCCTGCCAGACGCGCCTGCGAGTCGGTGGCCCCGCCCTGGGTGCTGGCGCGTTGACGCAGATAAGCCAGCCAGGCATCGAGCAGCACGATGCTCGAATAAATTCGTTCCGGCCCGCTGCGCTCAAATGCCAGTTCGGCCGTGACCTGTTGCCAGCCGGCGCCTTCGGTGCCGATCAGGGCATCGTCGCCGAGCAGCACATCGTCAAAGAACACTTCGTTGAAATGCGCGTCGCCGGTCAGGTCTTCAATCGAGCGCACCCGGATGCCGGGCAGGCGCAGGTCAATAATGAATTGCGACAAGCCCTGCTGGCGGTCATCCGCGCTGCCCGAGGTGCGCACCAGGGCGATCATGTAATGCGAGCGGTGCGCGTTGGTGGTCCAAAGCTTTTGGCCGTTGAGTTTCCAACCTTGCTCCTGCTTGACGGCACGGCTGCGCACGCTGACCAGATCAGAGCCGGATTGGGGCTCGCTCATGCCGATGCAAAAGAAGGCTTGCGCGGCACAAATTTTGGGCAGATAAAAAGCCCTTTGGGCTTCGGTGCCGAACTTGTTGATCAGCGGGCCGCTTTGCCGATCGGCAATCCAGTGCGCTGAAACCGGGGCGCCGCGCGCCAGCAACTCCTCGACCAGGACAAAGCGGCAAAACGGGTCCAGGCCGGCGCCGCCGTAGGCCTTGGGCAAGGTCACGCCAACCCAGCCCTGGCGCGCCATCGCCTGGCTGAAAGCAGCATCAAAGCCCATCCAGGAACGGACCCGTCGATCCGCCGGCATGCCTTGCAACTGAGTGTCCAGGAACGCCCTGACGTCTTGCCTCAATGCCCGTGCGTGTGCGGGCAAAAAGGCCAGACTCAAAGGCTGGGCCAGACTCATTTCAGGCCAGCCTCGAAGGCGTTCAGCGCTTCGGTGCCGGCGCGACCGCGGCGGTCAATGTTTTGCGCCCATTCCTTGGCCACCGACCCCATCGCCTGGCTCAGCACCAGCTTGTCGGCGGCACTCAAGGTCACCAGCTTGATGCCGGCCTTCTTGGCGATTTCAATGTCGCGTGCCTCGTCTTTTTCAACCTTGTCACAAGCCGAGCGGGCCAGTTCCTCGCCCATGGCGGTCAGTTCGCGCTGCACTGGAGCGGGCAGGGTGGCCCACTTCTTTTCGCTGATCAGGTAATTCGCCACAAAGCTGCCAAAGTTTTCACCCACGGTTGAGAACTTGGAAATCTTGTGCAGGTCGTACGGTGGCAGGCTGTTAAAGGGGAACAGCATGCCGTCGATGGTGCCGCGCGAAAGGGCTTCGTAGACATCGGGCGTCGGGATCTGGATCGGAGTGGTCTTGATCTTCTTGAGCGCGAGTTCCTTGGCTGAACCGGTGGTGCGGATCTTCTGGCCCTCGAGGTCTTTGAGGCTGGCAAATTCTTTCCGGGTGACCAGTTGATACGGTGGCAGCACCAGGGTGAACAGCAGGCGCACACCGTTGGGCTCGAAATCCTTCTTGGCGATCAGGCCACCGGGCTTGGCCAGATTCCAGTACGCCAGCGTGCCCTTGCAGGAACCGGTGAAGTTCAGTGGCAACTCGGCGACCACGGACAAGGGCATCTTGTCGGTCACAAAAGCCGGTGCCACATAGGCGATGTCGATGACGCCGCTTTGGGCCAGGGCCAGCATGTCCTTGGACTTGCCCATCTGCTCGGCCGGGTAGTACTCGAACTCGACACCCAGATTCTTGGCCTTGAAGCGTTCCATCAAGGGTTTGACGGTGTACTCGGGGATGTAATGCGTGAGCGGAAACGAGTCTGCGATCTTGATCTTGATCGTTTGCGCCGAAGCCGGGTTGGCGCCAGCCAGCGCTGTCAGGGCCAGTGCCACAGCGATCGGTGTAAGAACTTTGGTCATGTGATGTCTCCTTTGTAGTTAAGTAAATCAGGGGTTCATGGTGGAAGGCAGCCAGGTGATCAGCGACGGAAAGGCCACGAACAACACCAGCAGGAACATGTGTGCGATCACGTGTGGCCAGACGCCGGCAAACACTTCCTTCAGAGGTCGCCCGGTGTAGCGCGAGACCACAAAGACGTTCAGCCCGACCGGCGGCGTGACCAGACCGACCTCGGCGGTGACAATCACGATCACACCGAACCAGACCGGGTCGAAGCCCATGGAGACGATCAGTGGCAGCACCACCGGAACGGTCAGGATCAGGATCGCAATCTGGTCCATCAGGCAGCCCAGGATCAGGTAGCCGCACAGGATCAGGGCGATCACGACCCACTTCGACAGGCCTTGCTGCGCGACCCAGGCCACGATCATCTGCGTGCTCTGCGTCAGAGAAAAGAAGTAGCCGAAGACCTTGGCGCAGACGATGATCATGATGATCATGCAACTGGCCTGGATGGCACGCATGCACGCTTTAAAGAGTGTGCCCCAGGTGATCCGACCGGCGCGAATGGCCAGGGCAAAGGCACCAAAGGCGCCAATGCCCGAGGCTTCGGTGGGCGTTGCCACACCGGTGTAGATGACGCCGGTCACCGCCATAAAGAGCACCAGCATCGGGCCGACCACCTTGAGTGAGCGGAACTTTTCCATCATGGTGTAAGAGTTGCCCAGCGGTGCGCGCTCGGGTTTTTGCCACACCAGAAACCAGACCGTCAACATGATCGTGACCGTGACCATCAGGCCTGGCACGACGCCGCCGACCAGCAACTGGCTGATGCTGACATCGGCAATGATGCCGTAGAGCACCAGCGCAATGCTGGGTGGAATCAACATGGCCAGCGTACCGGAGATGGCGACCACGCCGCCGGCGAGTTGCGGCTCGTAGCCCTGCTTGAGCATGGCCGGGATGGTGGTGGCAGACAGCGTTGCAGCCGATGCGGTACTGGAGCCCGAGATGGCGCCGAAGCCCGCGCCGGCCAGCGCCGTGGCCATGGCCAGACCGCCGGGTACGCGCCCAACCCAGGTGGAAGCTGCCTTGAACAGGTTGTCGGCCACGCCGCTCAAGATGACGAACTCGGCCATCAGGATGAACATCGGAACCGAGATCATTTCGTAGGTGCCGGCGGTCGACAAGGGTGTCGTCGACACCACGCCGGTCAGGGCGTCCATGCCGCCGACCCAATACAAACCGATGGAGCCGGAGACGGCGAGCGCAAACGCAACCGGCATGCCAATGGTGAGCATCGCGAACATGATCGCGACGACGATGGCGGCCATCATGATTCCACTCCTTCGGTTCCGGAAATGGGGGGCAGTGCCAGCCACGGTTTGTCCGTGATCAGCGTGGCGAAATAGCCCCAGAAGTTGAGCAGGCTGCGAACGGTCAGCAGTCCAAAGCCCATCGGAAGCAGGAAGCTGGTGGTCCAGGTTGGCACCTCGAGCCCGCTCGTCATGGCTGTTCCCGTGAGCCAGTCGCGCCAGGTGCTTTGCGCCGCAATCCAGGTGATGAAGCCGAAAACCGGCACCGCTATCGCGGAGGTCAGCGCTTCGAAGGCATAGCGGGTGCGCTGGCTGACGTAGTTGTGCAGGATGTCGACCGCCACATGGCCGTGCGTGCTGTGGGTGTAGCTGATGGCGTAGAAGAAAACACCGGGCAGCAGGAACACCGAGATGGCGTCGTATGACCAGGACAGCGGCGCGTTGAAGATGTAGCGCAGTGACACATCGGCCACCACCACCATCATCAGCGCAAACAGCATGATGCAGGCCACGTAGGCACAAAGCGTGTCGATGACCCGCATCACGCGCATGGCGTATTGATGAAATTTCAAAACAGTGTCTCCTTCTTTTTTGGGTTTGATCTAGTTCAACGCCTGCTCGATGGCTTTGCAGGTCTTCAAGAGTTGGGCGGCATGGCGGGCGATCAGCGGTTTGAAACGCAGAATCGGTCCACCAACGCCCACCACATAGGTCTCACCTTCGACGACCACGGTAGCGGCAATCGACATCAAGTCGGCAATGTTTTCACCGATCACCTGATACCAGCCACGACGACGCTGGGTCGCGAGTTCGGCGCTGAGCGCGGCTGGCGATGTAATGGTTTTGTCGTTGCGTTTCTCAAACTTGATGCGCGCCAGTGTCTGGCTGAGTTCGCTCGGGCTGAGCGCGCCCAGAATGGCTTTGCCCGTGGCCGAGCAGTGCAGCGCTTTGACCTCACCGACGGCGGGCGAGAAGCGGATGCTTTGGCGGCACTCCAGCACATCAAGGTAGGTGATCGCATCGCCCTGGCGTTTGCCCAGTACCACGGTCTCGCACAGGGCGTCGCAGAGTTGTTGCAGATGCGGATTGATTTGCGCGAGGACCGGGATGCCGGCCGATATCGCTTCGACCTGCCGGCTGAGCTTCTTGGTCAGGTAATAGCCGTGGCGGCGGCTCACCTCGTACAAGTAGCCGCGCGCTTGCAGGGTTTTGATCAAAGCGTGCGCTGAAGAAGGCGGAATCACCATCTTTTCAGCGATGACGGAAAGCGTCATGGGACATTGTTCATTCGAGAAAAGCTCGAACAAGTCCAGTGTTCTGTCTGCTGTTTTGACGCCCATGGGTTTTATATATGTGAAAAAGTATTCCTATGGGGGAAATTATTGATGGGGGCGTAACCAAAGTCAATTAGGTACATACCCGTGCTCACAGGAGCGCGCAGTTTGGTGAAGCACAATCCAAATCACTGCACGCATCGGAAGGAGCCAGCATGAAACGCATTTACGTCACGGGCGGCAACGGTTTTCTTGGCAAGGCCGTGGTGCGTGCGCTGGCCAGCCACGCAGGCGTTGCCCAGGTTGTGTCGATGGACCTGCGGCCGATCGCGCCGGCTGCGCGTCTGGCCAAGGTGATCTACCTGGAGGGCGATGTGCGCGATGCGCCGTTTGCTGATCATTTTTCCACGCACGCGATTGACACCGTGGTGCATCTGGCTGCCGTGATTCCGAGCGGGCGGCAGAACCCGAAGCTGGAATACGAAATTGATGTGATGGGCAGCCAGCGCGTGCTCGATGCCTGCATCCAGGCCAAGGTCGAAAAAATCGTCGTTGCCTCCTCAGGTGCCGCCTACGGCTACCACCCGGACAACCCGGCCTGGTTGAGCGAGGATGCGCCCGTGCGCGGCAATGATGAGTTTCCCTACAGCCGCCACAAACGATTGCTCGAGGAAATGCTGGCGCGCGCGCGCAGCACCCACCCCGAACTCAAACAAGTGGTCTTGCGCGTTTGCACGATCCTTGGCGAGGAAGTCCGCAACCCCATCACCGATCTGTTTGATCAACCCAAAATTCTGGCGATCAAAGGGTCAAGCAGTCCGTTTGTGATGATCTGGGTCGATGATGTCGTCAATTGCATGGTGCGCGCTGCCAGCACCGAATTGGCCGGGATTTTCAATGTCGCGGGCGATGGCGCCATCTCCATGCGGGAAATCGCGGCCATGCTCGGCAAGCCGGTACGCGAGGTCCCGGCCTGGCTGGTGATGGCCCGCCTCTGGCTCGATCAGCGGCGCGGTCGTGGTGGCGGGCCGGCCACGGTGAACTTCCTTCGCTACCGGCCGGTGCTCTCCAATGCCCGGCTGAAGTCCGAATTCGGCTATGTTCCGGCCCTGAGCAGTCGCGCTGCATTTGCGAAATTCATAGCGCTTCGTTACGGCATAAGCACCCAGTAACCCCGTGCGACCCTGCTATTGAGGGCCTGATTCAGTGCTACCCCATGGTTTGCAGGGGATATGAAGCATAGTGCTGCAAACATTTGAAACGTGCACTATGATGCGCGTCATTAAGTGCAAGACATGCACTTTTTTGCACAAGATCAAGGAGAAATGCCCGTGACCGATCCCATCCGTGTCGAGTACCAGACCGACCCTTCGCGCTACCGCCACTGGAAGCTCGTGTTCAATGGCCCGGTGGCCACGCTCAAGGCCGACTTCGACGAGGACGCCGGCCTGCGTCCGGGCTACAAGCTCAAGCTCAACAGCTACGACCTGGGCGTTGACATTGAGTTGAACGACGCTGTTTCGCGCATCCGCTTCGAGCATCCGGAGGTTCGTACGGTGGTTGTGACCAGCGCCAAGGACAAGGTGTTCTGTTCCGGCGCCAACATCTTCATGCTGGGGGTTTCCACTCACGCCTGGAAAGTGAACTTCTGCAAGTTCACCAACGAGACGCGTAACGGTCTGGAAGACTCCTCGGCGCACAGTGGTCTGAAGTTCCTGGCGGCCGTCAATGGCGCATGCGCTGGCGGCGGCTACGAACTGGCGCTGGCCTGCGACGAGATCATTCTGGTCGACGACCGCTCATCCGCCGTCAGCCTGCCCGAGGTGCCGCTGCTGGGCGTGCTGCCCGGCACCGGCGGCCTGACCCGCGTCACTGACAAGCGCCATGTGCGCCACGATCTGGCGGATCTTTTCTGCACCAGCGTCGAAGGCGTGCGCGGCGACAAGGCCGTGGCCTGGCGCCTGGTGGACGCGGTTGCCAAGCCGGCCGTCTTTGCGCAGAAGGTGCAGGAGCGCGCTCTGGCCCTGGCCGCGCAGAGCGACCGCCCGGCCGACGGCAGGGGCGTTGCGCTCGCCTCGTTGCAGCGCGTGATCGAAGCCAACGCGCTGCGCTATTCGCATGTCAGCGTCGAGATTGACCGCGCCAAGCGCACAGCCAGTTTCACGGTGAAAGGCCCGAGCGGCGCGCAGCCAACCGACATCGCTGCGATCGAAGCCGCTGGCGCCACCTGGTACCCGCTGGCCATGGCGCGCGAACTCGAAGACGCGATCCTGCAAATGCGCACCAACGAGACCGAGATTGGCACCTGGCTGATCAAGACCGCAGGCGATGCAGCGGCACTGCTGGCGCTGGATGCCACGTTGCTGTCCCACAAAAATAACTGGCTGGTGCGGGAGACCATCGGCTTGCTGCGCCGCACCTTCAGTCGGCTCGACGTGTCCTCGCGCAGCTTGTTCGCGCTGATTGAGCCAGGTTCCTGTTTTGCCGGCACCCTGCTCGAACTGGCGCTGGCCTGTGACCGCAGCTACCAACTCATGCTGCCGGACGACGAGGCCCAGTCGCCCAAGATTGCCGTGTCGGATGCCAACTTCTCCCTCTACCCGATGATCACCGGGCAAAGCCGGCTGTCCCGGCGCTTCTACGACGAGCAGCCGGCGCTGGCGGCGGTGCGGGCGCAACTGGGTCAGGCACTCGACGCGAATGCTGCTTTTGCCTTGGGCCTGATCACCAGCAACCCGGACGACATCGACTGGGCCGACGAGGTTCGCCTCGCCGTCGAGGAACGCATCACCATGTCGCCCGACGCCCTCACCGGGCTCGAAGCCAATCTGCGCTTCAACGGCCCGGAGAACATGTTCACGCGCGTTTTTGCTCGCCTGTCGGCCTGGCAGAACTGGATCTTCCAGCGCCCCAACGCGGTTGGCGAAAAGGGTGCGCTCAAGGTTTACGGCAAGGGCGAGAAAGCGGTCTTTGACTGGAACCGCATCTAATCAATCAAGGAAACAATATGACGACCATCAACTACACCGACAAAATTCCCAACAACGTCAACCTGAGCGAAGACCGCACGCTGCAGCGTGCGCTGGAACAGTGGCAGCCCAATTACCTGAAGTGGTGGGGCGATATGGGTCCGGACAATTCGCAGAATTTTGACGTTTACCTGCGCACGGCAGTCAGCGTCGATCCGCAGGGCTGGGCCCAGTTTGGCCACGTCAAGATGCCTGATTACCGCTGGGGCATTTTTCTGAATCCAGCCGAGAAAGACCGCAAGATCCATTTCGGCGATCACCTGGGTCAGGACGCCTGGCAGGATGTTCCAGGTGAGTACCGCGCCAATCTGCGCCGCATCATCGTGACGCAGGGCGACACCGAACCGGCCTCGGTCGAGCAGCAGCGCCATCTGGGTCTCACTGCGCCAAGTCAGTACGACCTGCGCAATCTGTTTCAGGTCAACGTGGAAGAAGGCCGGCACCTGTGGGCCATGGTTTATCTGCTGCACAAATACTTTGGCCGCGACGGCCGCGAGGAGGGCGAGGCGCTGTTGCAACGCCGCAGCGGCCAAGAAGACAACCCGCGCATCCTGCAAGCCTTCAATGAAGAAACGCCGGACTGGCTGAGCTTCTTCATGTTCACCTATTTCACCGACCGCGATGGCAAGTTCCAGCTCTGCGCGCTGGCCGAGTCGAGCTTTGATCCGCTGGCGCGCACCACCAAGTTCATGCTGACCGAAGAGGCGCACCACATGTTCGTCGGCGAGAGCGGCATCTCGCGCATCATCTCGCGCACCTGCGCTGCCATGAACGAACTCAAGACCGACGACGTGACCAAACTGCGCGCTGCGGGCGTCATTGATCTGCCAACGCTGCAGCGCTACCTGAACTTCCATTTCAGCGTAACCATCGACCTGTTTGGCGCCGACGAGTCGAGCAACGCTGCTACCTTCTACACGACCGGTCTTAAAGGCCGTTACGAGGAAGGCAAGCGCAACGACGACCATATGCTCAAGGGCGCTACCTACAAGGTGCTGGTGCTGCAGGGCGGGCAACTGGTGGAGAAGGAAGTGCCGATGCTCAATGCGCTCAACGAAGTGCTGCGCGACGACTACATCAAGGATTCCATCGGCGGCGTCGAGCGCTGGAACAAGGTGATCGAAAAGGCCGGTATTCCGTTCAAGCTCAAAGCGCCGCACAAGGCTTTCCACCGCAACATTGGCGCGCTGGCCAACGTCAAGGTGTCACCCGATGGTCGCGTTCTGAGCGAGGCCGAATGGGCCGCGCAGGTTGACCAGTGGCTGCCCAGCGCAACCGATCGCGCCTTCGTCGCCAGCCTGATGGGGCGTGTTGTCGAGACCGGCAAGTTTGCCAACTGGATCGCCCCGCCGCTGATCGGCATCAACCGCCAGCCAGCTGATTTTGAATACGTGCGCTTCAATTGAATCTGCGTGAAGCCAAAGCCCGTAGCCCGTATGAAGCCGCAGGCGCAATACGGGGACGCCATAGCCGTGCCAAACCCGTATTGCGCTGCGCTCCATACGGGCTACGCAATGACAGCCACCGACATCTGAGACCTTGATATGCCACTTGTTGCCAGCAACGTCATTCAGCAGCATTTGATCGACCCCGAGGTCTGCATTCGCTGCAACACCTGCGAGGCGATCTGCCCGGTGAAAGCGATCACGCACGACTCGCGCAACTACGTGGTTGATGCGGGCAAGTGCGATCTGTGCATGGCCTGCATTGCGCCCTGTCCGACCGGCTCCATCGACAACTGGCGCAGCATGCTGCGCGCCAGTGCCTACACGGTGGAAGCGCAATTGCTGTGGGATGAATTGCCAGTCGAACTCGATTCCGAACGGTTGGCCGAGTTGGGCGCGAGCGAGGTGTCGCCGTCTGCGGCTCCGGTGGCAAGCACGCTGGCGGATGTGGCCCAGGCCACAGCGTCTGAACCGGCCTTGCAGGCATCAAACTACGGCGCCAGCGTGCCACCCTGGTCTGCGGCGCATGCCTATACCAACCTCTATGGTCCGAAGGCCCAGCAGAAGTCGATCCGGGCCCGGGTTGCGGGCAATGTGCGCGTGACGGGCATCGGACAGGAATACGACACGCACCACATCGTGCTCGATTTCGGTGCCATGCCGTTCCCGGTGCTCGAAGGCCAGTCGATCGGCGTGCTGCCGCCGGGCGTGGACGCCCAGGGGCGCGCCCACCATGCGCGCCAGTACTCGGTTGCCAGTGCGCGCAATGGCGAGCGTCCGGGTTACAACAACCTGGCGCTGACGGTCAAGCGCGTGTTGCAGGATCACCAGGGCCAGCCGGTGCGCGGTGTGGCGTCGAATTACCTGTGCGACCTGCAGGTCGGCGCCAGCGTCGAAGTGATCGGACCGTTTGGCGCGAGCTTTCTGATGCCGAACCACCCACGCTCCAGCATCGTCATGATCTGCACCGGCACCGGCAGCGCGCCGATGCGCGCCATGACGGAGTGGCGCCGAAGACTACTGCGTGCCGGCGCCGGGCCGTCCCAAGCTGGCACAGCCCCCCCGGGGGGCAGCGACCCGCGCAGCGGCGGAGCGTGGGGGCCTAAATTGATGTTGTTCTTCGGCGCGCGCAGCCAGGAAGAATTGCCTTACTTCGGGCCGCTGCAAAAACTACCCCGGGATTTCATCGACATCAACTTCGCCTTCTCACGCACGCCGGGCCAGCCCAAGCGTTACGTGCAGGACCTGATGCGCGAGCGCGCCAGCGAACTCGCCACACTGTTGGCGGACCCGGACAGCTACTTCTATGTTTGCGGACTCAAGAGCATGGAAGAGGGCGTGTTGCTGGCGCTGCGCGATGTGGCGCAGCAGGCTGGCCTGTCCTGGGACAGCGTTGGCGCGGCGCTCCAGGCGCAGGGCCGACTGCATCTGGAGACTTACTGATGGGCGGGCTGGCGACGCTCACCATCGCCAGTCGCGCGCCCGGTGTGGCGCAGGTGACGATGGCGCGCCCCGAGGTTTTCAATGCCTTCGATGAGGCCATGATCGCCGACCTCACGCGCGCCTTCACGCAACTGGGCGCGGACCCCTCTGTGCGCGTGATCGTGCTCGCCGGTGCCGGCAAGCATTTCAGCGCCGGCGCTGACCTGCAGTGGATGCAGCGCGCCAGCACCGCCTCGTTGCAATGGAATCTGGACGACGCACGGCGTTTTGCCGCCATGCTGGCCTGCATCGCGGACTGTCCGAAGCCGACACTGGCGCGAATCCAGGGTGCTGCGCTCGGTGGCGGCCTTGGCCTGGCCTGCGCCTGCGACATCGCTATCTCTGCCGACAACGCGTCCTTTGCGGTCAGTGAAGCGCGCTTTGGCATTCTGCCGGCGGTGATCGCACCTTATCTGGTCAATGCCGTGGGATTGCGCCAAGCCAGACATCTGGCCCTGAGCGCGACACGCATCACGGCCGCGCAAGCCTTGTCTCTGGGCTTGGTGCAGCAGGTGGTCGCGCTGGAACAGATCGACGTCGCTGTGGACGCCACGCTGACCGCACTGCTGTCCGGCGGCCCCGGTGCGCAACGCGAGATCAAGCAACTCTATGCGCAGTTGGAGGTCGGCCCGGTCAGCGCGGCGGTGCAGGAACTCACAGCGCAAACCATCAGTCGCGTGCGTGGCAGCGACGAGGCGCGCGAGGGTTTTGCCGCGTTTCTGGAAAAGCGTCCGGCGCGCTGGATCCCCGAATCCTGAGGAAGCTCGGGTTTCAGGATGCGATACTTGGCCCCGACGGACCCATTGAAGATCTGCACCCACACTGGAGAAAACATGTCTGAAGTTATTCTGCTTGGAGACGAGGCGATTGCGCGCGGTGCCATCGACGCTGGCATCAGCGCCGCCTTTGCCTACCCGGGAACGCCCTCGACCGAGATCTACCAGGCGATCGCGGATTACGCGAAAGAGCACAGCCTGCCGGTGCGCGGCATGTGGTCATGCAACGAGAAGGTCGCACTCGAGGAGGGCGTTGGTGTCTCCTACGCCGGCCGGCGTGTCATGGTGTCGATGAAGCACGTCGGGCTCAACGTCGCGGCCGACCCGTTCATGAACCTGGCGGTGTCAGGAACGCATGGCGGCCTGGTGCTGGCGGTGGCCGACGATCCATCGATGCACAGCTCGCAGAACGAACAGGACTCGCGCTACTTTGCTGACTTCGCCATGGTGCCGTGTCTGGAGCCGGCTGATCAGCAGCAGTGCTACGACTTCACGCGCGAGGCTTTTGATCTTTCGGAAAAACTGCAGGTGCCGGTCTTGCTGCGTCTGGTGACGCGCTTGGCGCACAGCCGCTCCAAGGTCACGCTGGCGGCGCCACGCCCGCCCAACGAGGCGCGCTATGTGGACGATCCCAGCCGCTTCATCCTGTTGCCCGGCAATGCGCGGCGCGCCTACGCCAATCTGGTCGAGAAGCAAAAGGCACTGCAAGAATATTCCGAAGCGCACCCTGTGAACGCGCTGACCCTGCGTGAAGGCAAGCGAGCCGGTATTCTGGTCAGTGGACTGGCCTGGAATTACCTGCAGGAGGCCTTGGGCGAGTCGATCAATGACTACAACCTGCTGCGCATCGGCTGCTACCCGCTGCCGGTGAAGAAGATCCGCCAACTGCTCGACGCTTCCAGCGAACTCTGGATCATCGAGGAGGGCTATCCCTTTATTGAGCGCTACGTCAGCGCCCTGGGTCTGATGCGCGAGCTTCCGATTCGTGGCAAGCTGACCGGCAACCTGCCACGCACCGGCGAACTCTCGCAGGACGCGATCAAGCGCTGCTTTGGCCTGCCGGTGGGCGTCGGGCTCGAAATCCCGGGTCTGGCCGACGTGCTGGTGGGGCGTCCGCCAGTCTTGTGCGACAAGTGCCCGCACAGTGATGCCTATATCGCCATCAACGAAGTGATCGCTGAATTTGCGCCAAACACGCGCGTCATGGGTGACATCGGCTGCTATACCTTGGGTGCCATGGCGCCCTACAAGGGCATCCACGCCTGCTTGTGCATGGGGGCTTCGATTGGCATGGCCATCGGCGCTTCGCACGCTGGCATGACACCGTCCTTGTGCGTGATTGGCGATGGCACTTTCACACATTCGGGCATGGCCCCGCTGCTTGATGCGGCGCGCGATAACACGAACATCAAGGTCTTCATTCTGGACAACAGCATCATCGCGATGACCGGCGGCCAGCCCACCATGGCGACCGACGAGGAGGTGGTGGATCTGGTGGCCGGCCTGGGTGTGCCGCGTGCGCACATCCGCATCGTCGTGCCCTCGCCGCACAAGAAGGCGCACACGGTGGCGACGCTGCGCGAGGAACTGTCCTACACCGGTCTGTCGGTGATCATTGCGCGGCGCGCCTGTGTCAATTACGCCAAGGAGATCAAGGACATCAAGGAAGCGCGCGAGCTCAAGCGCGAGATCAAGGTGGTGCCAGCATGAATTACGACCTGGTGGTATGCGGCGTTGGCGGGCAGGGCGTGCTGACGATTGCGGCGGTGATTGATCGCGCCATCCATGAGGCGGGTCTTTATCTAAAGCAGTCCGAGGTGCACGGCATGGCGCAACGCGGCGGCGCGGTCTCGGCCTTTGTGCGCATTTCGGATCAGCCGGTGGCCAGCGACCTGATTGCCGAAGGAACGGCCAGCATGGTGCTGTCGGTTGAACCGATGGAAGCCCTGCGCTACACGAATTTGCTGCGACCCGATGGCTGCATCGTCAGCGACATCACGCCGATGGAGAATGTCGCGGTCTACCCGAAACATGATGCCCTGTACCAGGTGCTGTTTTCCGCGCCCCGGCTGGTGGCGATCAATGGCACGCGCCTGGCAAAAAAGGCGGGCAGTATCAAGGTCCAGAACGTGGTTGTGCTGGGTGCGGCGGCATCCTTCCTGCCGCTGCCGCCCGAGTTGCTGGAGGCGCAACTCGCGCTGTTGTTTGCGCCCAAGGGTGAGCGCATCGTCAAAGCCAATATCAATGCTTTTCGCATTGGGGACGCGGCCAGCCGCTTCAGTGCGGCGCTATCGGGCGCCGGCGTGGCGCCGCAGGTGATTGCGCGGGTCGTGTCGCAGATCGCTTTCGAGCCGGAGCCGGTCGCGGCGTCGAGCCTGGCGGCCTGGAGCCAGAGACTGCTCAGCGAGGACGCACCCGCCCTGGCGCAAAGACTGTTCGAGGCCGACACCGCGCTGGCACCGGATAGCGTGCCGGCGTAAAAGGGCTTATTGGCGACTCGCCCGCTGCGAAGGGCCTAAAATTGGGCTTCTGCACCCAATCCAATTCCCAGTTCATGGCCACTGCCTCCCGTTCCCCCACCAAACCCGCCAGTTTCGAGACTGCTCTGGAGGAGTTGGAGCAACTGCTTGCGCAGTTGGAGTCCGGCGCCATGCCGCTGGAGCAGTTGTTAAGCCAGTACCAGCGTGGTGCCGAATTGCTTAAATATTGTCGTGGGCGGCTGGAAACCGTTGAAGCGCAGGTCAAGGTACTCGATCAGGGATTGATCAAGACATGGACACCCGAGTGAAAAGCGACGCTGCACTGGACCTGGGCGCCTGGATGACCGGGCATCTGGCGCGCGTCGAGCGCGCGCTCGAGAGCTGGGTCATCGGCTCGGCACCGAATCAGCTCGACCACGGGGCACCGGCGAAGCTGATTCAAGCCATGCGCTATGCCGTTCTCGACGGTGGCAAACGACTGCGCCCGCTGCTGGTGCTGGCGGCTTGGGAGACCGTGAGCGCCGAGTCCGGGACCCCGCCCTGCCCACCCGGTAGCGAGTCGTACCAAGCGGCCCTGCGCGCGGCCTGTGCGGTCGAACTGATTCATGCCTACTCGCTGGTGCACGACGACATGCCCTGCATGGACAACGATGTGCTGCGCCGTGGCAAGCCGACCGTGCATGTGAAGTTTGGCGAGGCGGGCGCCCTGTTGGCGGGCGACGCCTTGCAGGCGCTGGCCTTCGAGCTATTGACCCCGGAAGCTGGAATGCCGTTGGCGCAGCAAGGCAGCCTTTGCCGCTTGCTGGCACGAGCCGCCGGCAGTTCCGGCATGGCGGGCGGTCAGGCGATCGACCTGGCCAGTGTCGGTGTGGCACTGAATGAATTGCAGTTGCGCCAGATGCACCGGCTCAAGACCGGCGCCCTGTTGCAGGCCAGCGTGATGATGGGTGCGGCTTTTGGCGAAATTCCCGAACCGGCGCAGCGCGCACTGCAGGATTACGGCGCCGCCATCGGACTCGCGTTCCAGGTGGTGGATGATATTCTGGACGTCACAGCCGATTCAGCCACGCTGGGCAAAACGGCAGGCAAGGACGCCAACCACGACAAGCCAACCTACGTCTCGGTGCTGGGCTTGGAGCGCTCGATCGCCTACGCGCAGGAGTTGCTGCAACAGGCCCTGGTGGCGCTGGACCAGAGTGGTCTGCGTCAGACACAGGCCCTGCAGGGTCTGGCCAATATGGTGGTGAGGCGCTCCAGCTGAGAAGCGCTGATTGCTGCGAAAAATAGAGCTTATGTCGAACAATTTTTACCCGTTGCTAAAGACCATCAACAACCCCGCTGATCTGCGGCGCCTGGCGCGCGCCGACCTCGATAAGCTGGCGGCGGAGTTGCGCGCCTATGTGATCGAGAGCGTCTCCCAGACCGGTGGCCACCTCAGCTCCAATCTGGGCACGGTTGAACTGACGGTTGCGCTGCACTATGTCTTTAACGCGCCGCAGGACCGCATCGTCTGGGATGTGGGGCATCAGACCTACCCGCACAAGATTCTGACCGGGCGGCGTGAGCGCATGCTTTCCTTGCGCCAGTTGGGTGGCATGAGCGGGTTTCCCCAGCGCACGGAAAGTGAATACGACGACTTTGGCACGGCGCATTCGAGCACCTCCATCTCGGCTGCGCTGGGCATGGCGCTGGCAGCCAAAATCAAGGGCGAGGAACGCAATTGCATCGCCGTCATCGGTGACGGTGCGCTGACCGCCGGCATGGCCTTTGAAGCGCTCAACAATGCGGGTGTGGCGGACTGCAATCTGTTGGTCATCCTTAACGACAACGACATGAGCATCAGCCCGCCAGTCGGTGCGCTCAATCGCTATCTGGCCAAACTGCTCAGCGGCCAGTTTTATGCCGCGGCCAAGAACGCGGGCAAGACCGTGCTTAAGGGCGCACCGCCCTTGTTCGAGTTGGCCAAGCGCATCGAAGAACACGCCAAGGGCATGGTGGTGCCGGCCACGCTGTTCGAGAAATTCGGTTTCAACTACATCGGCCCGATTGATGGCCATGACCTTGATTCGCTGATCCCCACGCTGGAAAACATCAAGCACCTCAAGGGACCGCAGTTTTTGCATGTCGTCACCAAGAAAGGTCAGGGCTACAAGCTCGCTGAAGCCGATCCGGTGGCCTACCACGGTCCGGGTAAGTTCGACCCGGCCATTGGTCTGCAGCAACCCAATACGCCGCCCAAGCAGACCTTTACGCAAGTCTTTGGCCAATGGTTGTGCGACATGGCGGCGCATGACCAGCGATTGGTGGGCATCACGCCGGCGATGCGCGAGGGCTCCGGCATGGTTGAGTTTGAAAGCCTTTTTCCGCAGCGTTATTTCGACGTCGGCATTGCCGAGCAGCACGCCGTGACCTTTGCCGCTGGCTTGGCCTGCGAGGGTCTGAAACCGGTGGTGGCGATCTACTCCACCTTTTTGCAGCGCGCCTACGACCAACTGATTCACGACGTTGCCATCCAGAACCTGCCGGTGGTCTTTGCGCTGGACCGCTCCGGCCTGGTCGGCGCCGATGGTGCGACGCATGCCGGTGCCTATGACATCCCGTTTCTGCGTTGCATTCCCAACATGAGCCTGGCCTGTCCGGCCGATGAAAACGAGTGCCGGCAGTTGCTCAGCAGCGCCTTCGAGCAAACGCATCCGGTTGCGGTGCGCTATCCGCGCGGCGCCGGCGCCGGCGTGGCGGTGCAGCCCGGGCTGGTCGCGCTGCCTTATGGCAAGGGCGAGATCCGGCGCACCGGCAAAGGTGTTGCCATTCTGGTCTTTGGCACACTGCTGTATCCGGCACTGGAAGCGGCGGCGGCGCTGGGACTTACCGTTGTCAATATGCGATGGGCCAAGCCGCTGGACCTTGAGTTGCTGTTCAAGGTCGCCGCTGAGCACGAAGCCCTGGTCAGTGTCGTAGAGGGCGCCATCATGGGCGGCGCCGGCAGTGCCGTCAGCGAAGCTTTGCAGGCGGCCGGTATCGTCAAACCCTTGTTGCAACTGGGTTTGTCCGATACCTTTATCGAGCATGGCGATCATGCCAAATTGCTCGCCCTGCAAGGGCTCGACGCCGCTGGTATCCAGCAGGCGGTGCAGCGCCGCTTCGCTGCGCTGATCGAGCCAGGAAGACCTCCACTCAAGGCTGTCGCCTGAGGCCTCTGGCGCAAGGGAAAACCCGCTTTGGGACTGGCTTGCACTGACCTTACAATGCGACTTGACTTTCAAGGGTCATCGCAGTGCCGACCGGCGCAGCGAGCAGTTCTATCAACAACTCACAAGGGGTGAACTTAATGGATCGTCGTTCAATAATTAAAAACGCCGGCATCGCCGGTATTCTGGCCGCTGGTGCCGCGCCTGCCGTGCAGGCGCAAGGCGCAGGCATTCGTTGGCGTCTGGCTTCGAGTTTTCCGAAGTCGCTTGACACCATTTATGGTGGCGCTGAAGTGTTCGCCAAGGCTGTCAAGGCCATGTCGGGAGGCAAGTTCGAGATTTCGGTGCACGCTGGTGGCGAGTTACTTCCCCCGTTTGGCGTGGTTGACGGCGTGCAGAACGGCACGGTTGAGATGTGCCACACCGTGCCCTACTATTTCTATGGCAAGAACCCGGCTTTCGCGCTCGGCTCGGCCGTTCCGTTCGGCCTGAATGCGCGTCAGATGAATGCCTGGATGCAGCACGGCAACGGCCGCAAGCTCATGAACGAGTTCTACGCAACCTACAGCATGATCAGCTTTGCCGGCGGCAACACCGGCACCCAGATGGGCGGCTGGTTCCGCAAGGAAATCAAGTCGATCGCCGACTTCAAGGGCATGAAAATGCGCCTGGGCGGCGGTTTGGTGGGCGAGGTGATGCAAAAGCTTGGCGCCGTGCCGCAAAGCATTCCTGGCGGCGAAATCTACCAGGCGCTGGAAAAAGGCACGATTGACGCTGCCGAATGGGTCGGTCCCTATGATGACCAGAAACTCGGCTTCAACAAGGTGGCTCCGTTCTACTATTACCCCGGCTGGTGGGAAGGCGGTCCGGAAGTGGACTTCTTCATCAACCAGAAGGCTTTCGATTCCCTGACGCCCGAGAACAAGGCCATTGTGGAAGCCGCTGCCGCCGTTGCCAACTCTGACATGCTGGCCAAGTACGATGCTTTCAACCCCAAGGCCCTGAAGCAACTGGTTGCTGCCAAGACCAAGGTGCTGCCGTTCTCGCAAGCGGTGCTGGAAGCTTCCTTCAAGGCTTCGATGGCTGTGTTTGCCGAAAACGACGCCAAGAGCCCGGAATGGAAAAAGATCTACGCCGACCTGCGCGCATTCCAGCGTGACCAGGTGGCCTGGTTCCGTTTTGCCGAAAGCCGCTTTGACTCGTTCATGGCGCAGCAAAAACTGTAATTCACTGCGTTTGTCAGTGCAAGAAAAGGGCCTCGCGATGCGAGGCCTTTTTGTTGGCGCCGTCGCTTAGCTTTTTCCCCGTATCGGGGATTCATTCTTTCCCCGGTATTGAAGTTCGAGTGTGCGATAGCGCTGGTTCGATGGAGCTTGTTTGACAGCGTCTTCAATTGCTGCCAATGCCTTGTCGAATTGATTTTGCGCCGCAAAAAATTGCGCCGTGAACGCATGGAAGTCCGGGTTGTCGCCATCGGTTTCCGATAATTTTTTCAGCGCCTTTAGAGCGAAGTCTGATCCCGTGGCGATCACGCCCAGTTCCATCGCGCTGGTCTCCAGGGCGATGACATTGACGAGTCGCATCCGGTCGAAGTGATTGTGGGCGTAGCTGGATTCAAACAGTGCATGACTTCTCGCATAGGCCGCTGGTTCCTTTGTGGCGAGAAAACGTTGGGCATACAACTGCGCTGCAATCAATTCGGTGCGGCTGTCCGTTGCAAGTCTTGCAAGTCCATCGTTGAGCCGTGATTCCACTTCAGGCCATTGCGTTGTGGCATCGAGTGATTGCGCCTGGAACAGGCGTGAATCGACTCTGAGTCTGGCGTAGCCATCGGTCAACATATACGTGGAAACGCAGATCATGATCGTGGCAAATGAAACAGGAAGCCAACGCGTTGCAGCTTGCTCGCCCAGGCTGCTTGGCTGACGGGTTTGGTTCGCGGCCAGACCAAGCATCGTCCAGAAAATGGCTGCCAAAGCCAAATCAAGCCAGCCACTGAGGTCCTGGATCAGGTAGGCGCAGAGCGCTGCAAAGAAACAAAGAAGCAAGTCGCGTCGGGCGGGGTCCTTGGCATTTTTCAGTTCCTTTGCAAGCCTGAATAGAACGACACCGACGAGCCCCAGGTACAGCAACAGTGCCGCAATGCCGTTATTCAAGGCAGTTTCCAGGTAGCCGTTGTGCACCATGGTTGGAATGATGTTGCTGAAAAAATAAGTGTCATCCGGGCCACGGTAATGCGGATAACTGTTTTTGAAGTTTTCAAAGCCAATCCCAACCATTGGATGGTCAGCAATGGCGCGAAGAGCGGCCCGGTAGTAGACAAATCGCAGATTGACTGATTCATCGCTTGCCAGGTGCGTAAAAGTTGTAAAACGCTGCAAAAGCGCCGGGTTGAAGAAGGCTGCGAGGCCAACAATCGTTGTAGTGCCCAATGCCAGCATGGCAGTTGCCAGCCAGCGATGCCTGGAATTGACCAAGCCAATCATCAGAATAAACAGGGCAACAAGCAGTCCAATCCATGGGCCACGACCTTGGGACAAGAACTCGGATAGCAACAACAAGGCCAGCAACAATCCCAGTGCGGCCTTAACGCCGGAATAGGGCTGTCTGATCAGGGCGACGACCACAAAGGGAATGGCAAAGTTCATCAAGGCGCTTGCCGCTACCCGGTCGCCCAGTGTGGACACTTCCCCCAAACCCAGTCCTGTGATGCCTGCGATTTCAGTCACGTTGACCAGCGCCACCAGTGCAACGGCGGCAACCGTAAGCCAGCTGATAGTTCTGACTGTGCGTACGTTCAATGGCAGCGACAGCGAGACAACAAAAAGTGTCAGGCAGCACAGATGCGTGAGCAGTCCGTTGTAGTAGTCGTACTCGCCAAAGAGAGCGGTCGGTACGTGTAACGCAAAAGGTGTTGACAGGACCCACCAGACTGCCAGTGCAAGCGCCAGCAGCAATGCCGGTGTAGCCGATGCAAGGGGAGCGACGCGGCGCGCCCGAAAAAGCAAGAGCAGGCACAGCGCCAAAACCCCGACACCCAGCACGAGCAGTTTCGGCAGTGCAAACTTCGAGTCAAGTGCCGGACTGCAGACCAAAAGCAGCGCAGCGAAGAAACTGCCGTAAATTGCCAGCGCGATACGGTCTTGGGCTGTCTCGTTCGAAGGCGCATCGCGGGTTGCCAAAGCAGGTCGGTCAGCGTTGTCGTTCAAATCGGACGTGGATTTTCTTCGCTTTTTTGCGGTCATGTTCAAGCATTGCGTAATGGGTTGCGATGGAACCCCGGCTGATTTACCCCGTTGACAGCCATTTGTGTGCTGCCAGCGCGGATGTCAGTGCAGCGCCGGGTCTGCTATGGGAGTGGACTGTGCGGTTGCTGGCTCGGCAGCACCGGTCAGCACGCGCCGCGCACCGTTGAAGCGGCGCTTCCAGTAGGCCAGG
>CAITXW010000054.1 GCA_903896425.1 uncultured beta proteobacterium
CCACCGATCAGCACCACTTCACCTTCGATGCCGACGCGCCGTACCATGGCGCAGACGCGGCTGGCAACTGCGTCGAGAACGGCCTTGGCAATATCGTTCTTCGGTGTGGCCGAATGGATCAGCGAGACCACTTCGGACTCGGCAAACACCGTGCACTGGGCGTTCATCGGAATCGTCTTGTCCGACAGCAGGCTGGCGTCGCCGAACTCCTTCAGGTTCATCTGCAGCGCACGCGACATGGCTTCGGCAAAAGAGCCGGCGCCAGCAGCGCATTTTTCGTTGCCGGCAAAGTCAATGGCACGACCCTGCTCATCGGTCTTCATGCCGCGGCCTTCTTCGGCGCCGCCGTCCACCACTGTGCGCCCGAGCGGAAACATGTAGGAGGCACCCTTGGCACCGGCCGTCATTTCGGTGATGCCTTCGGTGGCGAAGGCCACCTGCTTGCGCCCAGCACCCGTGGCAAACACAGCGCTGATCTGGTCGCGTGTCAGGCCGGCACCGGCGAGCACGTCGTCGTATACCTTTTCGGCGGCCTGATCCGGGTCCAGGTCGCCCGGCATCATGATGTGCGTTTTGCGGATGGCGTAGTTGAGTTGCGGCGCACCCTCAACCTTGATCTCTTCGAGCAGCACCACCTTGACGGTGCGCGAACCCATGTCTATTCCTGCGGTAATCATTGTTTGGTCTCCTTCGGGTTTCAGGTTCAAGCGGCCTGGCGACGTTGGCCAAGCTGCTCCATGAAAGCATCCACACGGGCCTGGGTGCGGACTTCGTCGAATTCGCGCTCGTCGCCCATATTGCCGTCGTAGGTCATGATCGGCACCCCCGCCTTGGCAATGCCCATGCGGTTTTCCATGATGCCCAAGGAGAGGCCTTCGCAGCCCCGGTTCAGGTGCAGCATCACGCCATCGACCTGCCACTCCTTGACGATGCGCAGCATCATTTCGGTCTTCAGGCGCGGGTCGTAGAAATGCTGCCACTGCGGCTTGGAAAGGTTCCAGTCGGCGTACAAGCGCAGCGCGGTCTGGCGGTCATTCATCTCGATACCCTTGTCCCAGGGCAGGGTGCGGCCACCCCAGCTACCGTCTGGCTTGGTCTCCCAGATGCCTTCGAGGGCAAAGGTGTAGAGCGAGCCAATCGACACCGCGCCGAAGGTCTCCAGATAGCGGAAGATCTTCAGGAACGACCAGGGCGGCTGCGTGTCCGACATCATGCGCACGGTCTCGTTCGGTACGGCGGCGATGCCGCGTGCTACGCGGTCTTTCACTTCGTCGTACAACTCGTCGTAGAAGTCGGCGCACCATTGCGATGATTTGGACAAGGTTGCCAGCACGTAAAGCGAGTACATGGTCTTCTCGTCGAGCGGCGCCGGTTTGACCTTGTTCAGGGCGCAGATGTCGGCCCAGCGGCTGGTCGAGCGCATCTCGTTCTTGACGGCCTTGATGAAGAGCTCGTCGTTGAATTTGCGGCCGGTGGATTTTTCGAGAAACTCGATGCCTTCGTTGAGCTGGCCCACTACGTAGTCAAGCCGCGCGGTCGTCATGTCCTTGTACGGGCCGACGCCGACGTCCACATAGAACTGCGGCACCTGCTCGGCCACGGCCACATGCTGGTACCACTTGGAGTGCGAGCAGCAGATTTGCGACTGGAAGATGAAATCGGGCTTCGGGAACTTGCCGCCGAACAGGTATTTGTCCAGGTGCATGCCGCCCCA
>CAITXW010000055.1 GCA_903896425.1 uncultured beta proteobacterium
AGCGCCTTGGCGCGCATCATGAAATGCATCTTGCGCAGGGCGAAGTAGTGGAACTTGAAGCTCAGCGACGGAGTGACGTAAGGGTTGGCATGTTGTTCGTGCGGCAGGGTGATATTCAGGCCCACGGTTTGTGCGCCGCCTTCGTGGGCGCCGCGGTTGGCGGCTTCCATGATGCCCGGTCCACCACCCGTGCAGATGTACAAGCGCTCGGCCGGTGGCCGCAGATGGCTGTAGTCCGCGACGATGCGGCCAAAGGCGCGTGCCAGCTCATAGTAGCGGGCGTTGCGCACCTGGCGCTGCGCCTGCGCCAGCGCGTCGGTGTCGCCCGAGCCTTGCGCGTCGGCCAGCAACTTGGCAGCGTTGGCTTCGTCGCAAAAACGCGCGCTGCCAAACACTACGATGGTGTTGTCGATGCCCTGTGCCTGCTGCGCGAGATCGGGTTTGAGCAATTCCAGTTGGCAACGAATACCGCGAGTTTCGCGGCGCAGCAAGAATTCCTTGTCGGCAAAGGCCAGACGATAAGCGTTGGGCCGGCGCTCGCGTTCCTCGTAGTCTTCAGGCTTGAGGTCGGCCCAGGCGTCGGGAAGAATCCTGTCAGGGAGTTGGGAGGGTGCATTCATCGAAACTCTCGCGAAACCCCGGCGTTCAGGCCGGGGAGGTAGAGGGCCGGAGCGTAGCGCCGGAGTGCTTGCACAATCTCACGAGTACTGTTAATATAAACAGTATGTTGCTCGTGTACCGATACAGGGTCAAATCGCTCAACGGCTTGCTCAACAAGCAAGCCCGCGCAGTGAACTTTGTCTTCAACTATTGCAACGACCGGCAAAAAGATGCGCTTCGCTTTGGACGCAAGTGGCTCAGTGGCTTTGACCTCAACAAGCTCACCACGGGTTCGAGCAAAGAGCTGGGAATTCACTCCGGCACGATCAATGCGGTGTGCGAACAGTACGCCAAATCCAGATCGCAGAAGAAGCGCCCGTATCTTCGCTACAGAGGAAAAAATAACTTGGGCTGGGTTCCTTTGAAGGGCCGCGAACTCAAGCCAACCCCTGCGGGCTTTCACTTCAACGGACGTGAGTTCAAGGTTTTCAAAAGCCGACCGTTGCCTGAGGGCGCCTGCATCAAGGACGGTACGAACTTCTCGCAAGACCGCAGGGGAAACTGGTTCCTCAACGTTTGCATTGAAGTCGACCCAGTGGCTGCGCGACCCATCCACAGCGGCATTGGCATCGACCTTGGACTCAAGGACTTTGCAGTTCTGTCCAATGGTGAAAAGATTGCTGCGCCCGCTCTGTACCGGGACGCTGAATGCGCCCTGGCTCAAGCACAACGAGCCCACAAGCAGCGGCGCGTCAAAGCGATACAAGCCAGGACAGCGAACCGAAGAGCTGATTTCTTGCACAAACTCAGCACCCGCATCGTGCGCGAGTTTGATTTGATTGCAGTAGGCAATGTGTCTGCTGGCGGGCTTGCCAGAACCAAGCTGGCCAAGTCTGTAATGGATGCGAGTTGGTCGTCCTTCCGAAGTCAACTTGCGTACAAGGCTGTTAAGCATGGCGCGTGGTTTGAGGAAGTCAACGAGTGCTATACCACCCAGACCTGCTCG
>CAITXW010000056.1 GCA_903896425.1 uncultured beta proteobacterium
GACTCTTGCATGGTGTCCACTTAACCGGGCTGAGTGCACACCACCAATGGAGTGCAACTCACCCGATCTTGCACACCCCTTCAGGCTGGGGCAATAACGGTACTCGGCGGACGCTTACCTATTTTCCTGCCCGCAGCTCGCGACGCAAAACCTTCCCGACATTTGACTTTGGCAGTTCATCGCGAAACTCAATGTATTTTGGCCGTTTGTAGCCGGTCAGATTGTGCTGGCAGTACTTGGCGACATCTTCCTCTGACAGATGGGGATCGTCTTTGACCACAAAAACCTTGATCGCTTCTCCTTGTTTTTCGTCAGGGATGCCGATCACGGCACACTCCACTACGCCATCGCAAAGGGAAATTACATTTTCCAATTCGCTGGGGAACACATTGAACCCGCTGACGAGGATCATGTCCTTTTTCCGATCAACAATTTTTGTGTAACCGCGTTCATCCATGATGCCAATATCACCGGTACGCATGAATCCATCAGCGGTGAAGGCGCGCTTGTTTTCTTCAGGTTGATGAAAATAGCCCGTCATCACATTGGCGCCCCGAATGCAGATTTCACCCGACTCCCCCTGGGCAAGACTGTTCCCTTCGTCGTCCTTGATGGCGATGTCAATGCCAGGCAGTGGCAAGCCAATGCTGCCTGAAAATTCCTTGGACATGACAGGGTTGTTGGTGCCGATCGCGCAGGTCTCGCTCATGCCCCAACCTTCGACCATCGGGCAACCCGTGACCTCAAGCCAGTGTTTGGCGGTACCCGCCGATGCCGCCATGCCCCCGGCCTGTGATACACACAGACTGGAAAAATCAACGGTTTTGAACTGCGGCTGTTGCAGCAGTGCATTGAAAAGCGTATTGACCGCCGGCAGCAAATGGAACGGACGCATTTTGAGTGTTGCAACGAAGCCGCCAAAATCCCTTGGATTGGGAATCAAGGTTAGAAATGAACCCCAACGGATCGCCAGCAGGGACAGGGTCAGCGCGAAGATGTGATACAGAGGCAAGGCAGCGATGCTGTTGCTCTTGCGAATGTCGCCGATGCGTTCCAAGGCCGGTGTGAACCAGGCCTCGGCTTGCAAGACCGCTGCAACAACACTTCGGTGTGTCAGCACTGCGCCCTTGCTCACACCAGTAGTACCTCCCGTGTACTGCAAAAACGCGACGGAATCGAGCGTGCTTGCCGCCGACTTGAATGATTTTGACTTGCCTTCGTTGATGGCCTGTTTGAATGGGGTGACTGTTAACCCATTCGTCAGATTCAACTTGTACGCCGGAACCAGTCTGGCCAGGTGTCTGACGGCAAAAGTAATCCATCTTCCATACCAGAAACCCAGAAAATCCCCCATTGATGCCATCACCACATGCTTGATTGATGTGTTCTCAATGACCTCACCCAGCACGGTGGCAAAGTTCTCCAGAATGACAATGGCGGTTGCGCCAGAGTCCTTGAGTTGGTGTTCCAGTTCACGTGCGGTATAGAGCGGGTTCACGTTCACACAGGTGAAGCCCGCGCGCAAGACGCCGGCCATGGTGACTGGGAACTGTGGAATATTCGGCAGCATGATGGCCACCCGGGCACCAGGCTCAAGTCCTTTTCCCTGAAGCCAGGCTCCCAATGCGGCCGAGAATTGATCGAGTTCGCCATAACTCATCCAGCTTTCCATGCAGACCGTAAAAGGACTGCTGGCATTTTTCTGGAAAGACTCTTCCAGCATGTGCGTCAACGAGCGGTATTGTTCCGGATTGATGTCCTGCGGTACCCCCGGCGGATAGCTCTTTAACCAGATTTTTTCCATGAAAGCTCCTGTGTGCGCATTGTGACCCAGGCCCCCCTTCTGTCGCTACTGGGTTTGCCCCAGCAGGTGTCTGATTTTCGTCTCGCAGGCGACAGCGCTCGAGTCGAAAAGTTGATCGATCAGATAGGCTTCACGTTCCATCACCGTGTCAAGAAAATACTTGACTCGATCCACTTGCCGCCCCATTTCGGCAAAGGTGTCGAAGCCTGACTCCAGGAATCGCTGCAGGTCGCCCAGCCTAGCCAGTCTGGCAGGTACGCGCATCATCCGCAGCATCCGGCGTAAGCCCGGAGTGCGTGTCAATCGGTTCAATTCGTTGCCGATGTCGATGACAGTTGTCAGCTGCATATTACGGTCCGCACGCCGACCAACACAGTGCCAGGCCAGGATATAGCGTGCGATCGCCGGCTTTTCAGCATTGGCCATCCATTCCTCGGCCATGGCCCGATCAAGTTCTTCCGTCAGGCGGTGCAGTTGTGCCAGCGAAACAGCGGTCTGTACCACTTGCTGGGGAAAGAGTCGCTCCAGTGGACCGGCCATGCGTACGAATTGCGCGTCGCGTTCCGAGTAGTCCTTGTCGCTGTAGAGCTCTTCCAGAAAGAACAGGGCCGCCGCCCGGTATTGATCTGATTGCAGTAGATCAGAATAGGTGCCGGCAAATCGCTGCGCTTGAAAAAATTTAATCTCTGCAACGGCTTGCGCCAGCCCCGGTTTTTCTGCGGCAGTTTGTCGCATCAAAGTGACATGCATGAATGCATCGCGGATGATTTTTTTGGCTTCCATGGCTCCCCCGAGTCTATCTGCCTGCTCGGTGTTTTTGTCACGAACCTGATGATCAAGTAAATCCAGGTCTGATGAAGCGCGATGCGCGTTCACCTACACTTGCGGCTCAAATAAACAAGGTTGCTTTGTCGATGATTCGTACAGCTCGAAACGCATGAACCCGGACGCACAAAAGCTCTGGCGCGCGCCGCGCTGGGCACTCGCAGTCTTGCTGGCTGTTCTGGGCATGCTGGGCCCGTTTTCCATCGACACTTATTTGCCTGCTTTCTCGGGCATTGCCCAGTCGCTGGGTGCCTCGCCGGTACAGATGCAGCAGACTCTGTCAGCCTATCTATTCGGCTTTGCCTTCATGAGCCTTTTTCATGGTGCGATTTCCGACAGCCTGGGGCGCCGACCAGTCGTGCTGTGGGGGCTGGTTGCCTTCACGCTGGCATCGGCCGGTTGCGCCCTGTCGCAAAGCATTGGACAACTGGTTTTCTTCCGGGCCATGCAGGGACTGTGTACCGGGGCCGGCATTGTGGTGGCACGTGCTGTCGTGCGCGACATGTTCTCGCCCATGGAAGCGCAGAAAGTGATGAGTCAGATCACCATCTATTTCGGTGTTGCACCGGCCATCGCTCCGATCATCGGCGGCTGGTTGTTTGTGAATTTGAACTGGCACAGCATCTTCTGGTTTCTGACGGCTGTCGGGATTGCACTGTGGATCGCCAATTACAAATTGCTGCCCGAGACACTGCACATCACACAGCGCCAGCCGCTCAAGCTCAGTAATCTGATGCAGGGTTATTGGCAACTCGGGTTGGACCCGCGGTTTTTGTTGCTGGCACTGGCCAGTGGTGTGCCGTTCAACGGCATGTTTTTGTATGTCCTGTCGGCGCCGGTTTTTCTGGGACAGCACCTGGGTTTAGCGCCGACACAGTTCTTCTGGTTTTTTATGCTCACCATTGGCGGCATCATGTGCGGCGCCTGGGTTAGCGGGCGCATGGCGGGGCGACTGGCGCCCAAGCGGCAGATCAAATACGGGTTCGTCATCATGCTGCTGATAGGGCTTATCAACCTGGTCGCCAATTTGATGTTCAAAGCCCATGCGGCTTGGGCCTTGCTGCCATTGGCTATTTTCTCCTTCGGTTGGGCGATGATGGTTCCCGTAGTCACTTTGCTGGTGCTGGATCTGCACCCAACGCGACGCGGTATGGCGTCTTCCCTGCAAGCTTTTATCGCCGCCACCGCCAATGGCCTGGTGGCTGGCGTTATTGCACCGCTGGTCATGCACTCTACCGTTTATATGGCTGCGACGTCACTGCTCATGATGGGCGTTGGTCTATTGGCTTGGGTGTTTGTGCGCCGGCGCTGGCCAGCCATCGGGCAAACGGTCAGTCATCCCGTTCCATAAAGTTCTGCAAGGCCAAGCGCCACTTAATAGAAAGGACGCGACAACGCCCTGTCAAATCACTATACTGTATTTTCGTACAGTATATTTTGATTTTTAGGCGTCTTGTCATTGTGTCCGAATCCTCGTCATTTTCTTTGTCTCGCCTGAGCGATGTCGTCTGGCGTGCCGATAGCCTGGCCGGTGCAGCGGGTGGCTGCCCTGTATCCGCCGGAACTGCTGGCCAACACATTGCTGATTGCACAGCGCTGCAGTTTCAGCCTGGACGAATTGCGCTACCAGTACCCGCTGGAGACCGTGCTGCCGGGTCAAACCCCAGCGCAAACCCTGCGCCAATTCACTTTCGAGGGTGCAGCCAGACGCTATGGCGTTGGTATTGCGGCATCGGTGCAGGCGCTGCTTGAGCACGAACTCGCGCTGATTACCGAGCTTCACTACGAGATGTATTTTCTGACCGTGCATGACATCGTGGCCTTTGCCCGTGCGCGCCACATTCTGTGCCAGGGGCGCGGCTCGGCAGCTAATTCGGCGGTCTGTTATTGCCTGGGCATTACGGAGGTCGATCCTTCGCGTATGAGCATGCTGTTTGAGCGCTTCATCAGCCGCGAGCGCAACGAGCCGCCCGATATCGATGTTGATTTTGAGCACCAGCGGCGCGAGGAAGTGATCCAGTACATCTACGCCAAGTACGGGCGCGAGCGTGCGGCGCTGACGGCTGTGGTCGTCAGCTACCGACCGCGCAGCGCTCTGCGTGATGTCGGGCGCGCGCTCGGCATCGATGAATCTTTGATCACGGCCCTGGCCAGGGAACATCCCGGCATGTACAGCCGCGTGGTGCTGACCGAGCGTTTGCAGTCGGCGCTGATGCGGCAGGGACAAGGCTTTCTATCGCCGGCGTCAAGTCGGCTGCAGCTTTGGTTGGATCTGAGCACGCAGTTGCAGCGCTTTCCGCGGCATTTGAGCCAGCATGTGGGCGGCTTTGTGCTGACACAGGGCAAGCTCACGCGCCTGGTGCCGGTGGAGAACGCGGCCATGCCAGAGCGCTCCATCATCCAGTGGGACAAGGACGATCTGGACGCCATGGGCCTGCTCAAGGTTGACGTGCTCGCATTGGGCATGCTCAGCGCCATCCGCCGCTGCCTCGATCTGGTCAGTGCGCGCCGTGGCCGACCGATGTTGATGCAGGACATTCCGGCCGAGGATGCCGTCACCTACGACATGATTTGTCGGGCCGATACCGTGGGCGTGTTCCAGATCGAGAGCCGGGCCCAGATGAGCATGCTGCCGCGCCTGAAACCCCGCTGTTTTTACGATCTGGTGATCGAGGTCGCCATCGTGCGCCCGGGTCCGATCCAGGGCGGCATGGTGCACCCCTACCTGCGTCGACGTTCCGGCATCGAGCCCGTCCACTACCCGAGCGAGGTCCTGCGCGAAGCTTTGCAGCGCACGCTGGGCGTGCCGATTTTTCAGGAGCAGGTGATGCAGATTGCGATGCTGGCAGCGGGTTTCAGCGCCGGTGAGGCCGACAGCCTGCGCCGCTCCATGGCAGCCTGGAAGCGCAAGGGCGGCGTGCACAAGTTCTATGAGCGGATGGTCAGCGGCATGTTGACACGCGGCTACACGCAGGAATTTGCCGACGACATTTTCAAACAGATCGAGGGCTTTGGTGAATACGGTTTTCCCGAAAGCCATGCCGCCAGTTTTGCGCTGTTGGTGTACGTGAGCGGCTGGCTCAAGCAGCATGAACCCGCCTGCTTTCTGGCCGCCATGCTCAACAGCCAGCCGCTGGGTTTTTACAGCGCTTCGCAACTGGTGCAGGACGCGCAACGCCATGGTGTGCTGGTGCGCCCAGTCGATGTCTCGCACAGCAATTGGGATTGCACGCTGGAAGATTGCGGACTCGTCAGCAACGGTCAAGCCGCCGTGCGCCTGGGCTTGCGCATGGCCAGCAGCCTGGCGCAAGCCACTGTGCAGCGCATCGTCGCGGCACGTTCGCAGCGTCCTTTCGCCAGCACCGAAGACCTGGCCTTGCGCGCCGAACTCGATCAGGGCGATCTCAAGGCGCTGGCCAGTGCCGATACGCTGCTGAGCCTGTCAGGCCACCGGCGCCAACAGGTCTGGGACGCTGCCGCTTTGACGCCGGCGCCGGCCTTGCTCAAAAGTGTGGCGGTGAATGAACCGGTGCTCAATTTGCCACCGGCAGCGCTGGGGGAAGAGGTGTTCTTCGACTATGCTGCGCTCGGCCTGACTTTGCGCAGCCATCCGGTTTTGTTGCTGCGTCCTCAACTCGACAGGTTGCGCTTGCGCACCGCTGCGCAGTTGCGCGATCTGCCCAATGGTCGGTTGGTTCGTGCTGGTGGCATTGTTGTCATGCGTCAGCAGCCGCAGACGGCCAAGGGCGTGACCTTTGTTACGTTGGAAGATGAAACCGGCAGTGTGAATGTGATTGTCTGGAAGTCACTCAAGGACCGGCAACGCAATGCCTTGCTGCACTCACGCCTGCTGGCAGTGTCCGGTGTCTGGCAGCGCGATGTCGAGAGCGGCGGCGAGGTGTGTCACTTGATTGCCCAGAGCCTGCAAGACCTGACGCCGCTGCTGGGCGATCTGCGCACCGCAAGTCGGGACTTTCATTGAGCGACTGCTGGGGGAGTCGGCGCGCTCCCAGAAGACTTCAGCCAGCGTGAAACTGGTCAGCGTTCTTGCCGGTGAAGGGTGCGTAGAACGCCTTGATCGCGACCATGTCGGCTTCGATGTCGCCGGTCGGACGGAACACCGGACCGAGTCCGCTGAGTTTGCGCTTGTAATCCATGTAGGCCATCACGATCGGCACCTGGGCGCCGACGGCGATGTAGTAAAAACCGGTCTTCCAGTAGCGTGTGTTGCTGCGTGTGCCTTCCGGAGGCACGACCAGTTGCAGTGGTCCGCGCGCCGCCTTGATGGCTTCGATCGATGCCGCAACCAGGTTGTTGCTTTTTTCGCGCTGCACAGGGATGCCACCGAGCCAGCGCATCAGGCCGCGAAACGGCGGTTTGAAAATCTGTTCCTTGCCCATCCAGTAGATGTTGAGTCGCAGCACAAAAGCCACCATCAGCGTGTAGGGTAGGTCCCAGTTGCTGGTGTGGGGCGCGGCGATCAACACGCTCTTGTTGCCATCGGCGGGCAAACTGCCTTCAATCTTCCAGCCGCTGAGTTTCAGAAAAGTCACCGATAAGGCTCGCAGCAGTGTGTTGATGATGGGGGTGTCGAAAATGGTGTGGTGCATGGTGCTTCTTTTGTTGGACCAGAAGCAACTCACCAGGAGGCACCCAAGGCTTCAAATGAAGGTTCGATTATCGCGCACCACCGTTTTCACCCCGGGCATGGCGGCGCACCTTAAGATACAGCGTTGTGCCGACACGCGCCGCTCTGTTGCCGAAGTGCGTTCTTTCAATCCTTGTCCTGTGCCGAGTCTGAATCCTTGATAGCTCTTTTTGCCCGTTCTTTCACACTGCGACTGCTGCTTGCGGGGCTGGTTTGTGCTGCTCTGATCGCGCTGGAAATCGGACATCGCTCTGCGGCCAAACCAGCGCCGCAAGCGGTCTGGCCTGCTACTGGGATGGTGACGGGCGGCGCATTAACGCGCACGGGCGGCGGTCTGATTCCCATGCCTGCCGATACGCTGAGTGCGCACGCCAGCAGTCTGCTGGCGCTGCCCGCGACTCATCCATCGACCCTGATGGCATTCTGGTTTGCTGGTACCCGCGAGAGTGCTGCCGATGTCCAGATTGCAGCTTCGAGCTTTGACCGCCTGACGCAACAATGGAGCGTGGCGCGTTTTGTGGTGAACCGCCAGGCGCTTGGCGCGCAGTTGGATTTCGGCGTGCGCCGCCTTGGCAACCCGGTAGCCTGGCTTGATGGCACGGGTCGGATTCATTTGTTTGTTGTGACGACCGGCTTGGGTGGCTGGGCCGCGGCGCGCATTGTGCACTTGCGCCAGAGTCAGCTCGGGCAGGATTTCGCTTCACTGTCGTTTGAAGTCGACCGGGTCCTACCCTTGTCGTGGTTGTGGAACAAGAGTTTTCTGGTGCGCACTTCACCGCTTCCTTTGAGGGACGGTGGCATGGTGCTGCCGGTGCACTTTGAAATGGGCATCAAATACCCGGTTGCGTTGCGTTTTGACGCGAGTGGGGAATTTGTTGGAATGGCGCGAATTTCCAGTCGAAAGCACCTGTTGCAACCGACTCTGCTGATGGCATCCGAATCGCGTTGGTTGGCGCTGATGCGTGATCAACGCGTCGATGGCAAGGTGGCAGTGGCGCAAACGGTCGATGGCGGGCAGCATTGGACCGATCTGGCGGATTTGAGTTTGAACAATCCGAACTCATCGGTGGCCGGGTTGGCGTTGGCGCCAGGGCTTATGTTTCTGGCCCACAATTCCACGCCCCAGGGCCGCACGGTACTGGATTTAAGCGCTTCGGTCGATGGTCGGGACTGGCTTCTGGCGCAGCCACTTGTGCATGGCACTGGTCGGGATGAGTACTCCTACCCCGCAATGGCCTGGGTGGATAACAGCTTGTGGGTGAGTTACACCGATCAGCGCCGGGTCATCGCCTGGCAGCGATTTTCCATTGCTGCGCCAGTACGCTAACGGGGGCTATACGCGATGGACATCAACGGCTATTTCAAATTCCTCTCTTTGGTCGAGCCTGCGCTACTGCCAAACGCCAGTGTCTTATGGTTGGCCTTGCATCTGGGTTGGGCCATCGTATTGGGTTGTGCGGTGCGATTGTTGTCTGGTCGTTTCGCGCCGCGCTATCAATCGGCCCTGGCTTTACTGGTGCTGCTCTGGACCCTCGTGCCTGGCGAGCTGTCACCTGCGTTCTGGCTCGGTCTGGCTTTTCAAAGCCCGAGCGTGATGACGGTGCTTCTCTGCATGGGTTGGCTACAGCAGCAGTTCAGGCGCGCATCGGTAGACGCGGCTTTGAATGCAGCAAAAGACGCTCGGTCACTCCAATTGCTGATGGCCGCAGGCATTGTGCTGGGATGGGTCTTGCTGCTCGACACACTGGCCGGGTTTTCGGTGTCGGTTTACGCCTGGGGTTTTTCGGTGGCAGCTGTTGCCGTCGCGCTTGCCTTGGCCGCGCTGTTCTGGTTGCAGCAGGGCTCGCGTGCCTCAGTCCTGCCACTTTGCGTGCTGGCCCTGTTTGTGCTGATGCGCCTGCCCAGCGGCAACTTGTGGGATGCTCTGCTCGATCCCTTGCTTTGGCTGGCGTTGCAGGCTATCTGGCTGATCAGCGTGGCGCGTCGGTGGCTGCTGGCAAGGCATTTCCAGCAGCCACTCGCGTCTGAACAGCCAGTGCTGCGGGTACCAGACGTTGCCCCAGTTGATCTCGCCGCTCTGGTGCCGTCCCTTGACTTCCCAGCGGCTGCCCAGTACGCGGCACGCAGGCGCGCAGGGCGGCATCAGTTCCTGCGGATTGGACTGCAGCCAGACCACGGCGTCGTGCGTGGACAGCAGGCGTTGCAGGTCAGCGGCACCTATGCTGGCACTGGCACGCTCGTCACTGTCGTAGGCAATGAAATGATTGCCCGGCAGCAAGAATTCAAAGCGCTCGAATTGGCCGTTGAAACCGTTCGGTACTGCGATGCGGGCTTGCCGAAGTTGGGTCATGACCGCGCTGTCATACTGCCCGTCGGCGCCGTTCAGCGGCGCGGTGCTCAGGCTGAAACAGGCCAGCACGATCAGGCTTGCGGCCACACTGCAGGCACGCGTCCATGCCGGTTTGAATGTGCCTGCCAGGACCAGTAGCAAGCCCACTGCGACGGCGAGCAGGGTCAGACTCAACTCAAGACGGCTGCCAATGCCCAGTTCGTGTGCGGCCCAGGCGATGCGGCCCAGGGCGCCGATCAGGATGCCGCACAACAACAAGGTCAGCAGAAACCAAGCGCGCGCAATACGCTGCCATTCCAGTGCAAGCAGTATCGCCAGCGCCGGCATGGCCGGGATCAGGTAGCGCGCCGAGCGCTGGCTCGGCAGTGTGAAGACGATCAGCCAGACCGCCAGCCAGGTCAACAGGATGACCCGCTGCGCTGACTGCGCGCCATGGCCTGCTGCGCGAAAGCGTGTGCGCAGCCCGAGCAGCATCCAGCCCAGCACGACGAAGGCCAGCAGCCCGGCGTTCTGCACGTAGGCCAGCAATTGCGCCCAGATGCTAAAGCCCCCGCCCAGCAGCGCGGTATGCCAGTAGCCTTGGGCATTGGACATCTTGCCCGCGTTCTCGCCGATGACGAACTCCTGCCAGACGGCCGCCGGGTTTGGGTCCAGCACAAACCAGAGGGCAAAAATACCCAAGGCCAGCACTGCGCTCAGGCCCACCTTGAATGTGGTTTGCAGCAGCACGCGCCAGTTCAGCTTCGGACCGGTGAGCAGTTGCGCGCACCACAGCGTTGCGGCTGCGGGTGCAATCAGCGCGAATGACTTGTAGGCCAGTCCGATACCGAGCGACAGACCAAAAACGAGGTGGCTCAGCCAGCCCGGTGCCTGCTTCGATCTCCCGTCTGTTGGCTGCAGTGTGCCCGCGGTGCTGGATCCGCGTTGCCACAATAGCCAGAACATGGGAAGACCGAACCAGAATGTTTCGGGTGCGCTGGTCAGATAACTCCGGCCATACCGGTAGCTGCAGAAAAAAGCCAGGTACAAGCAGGCGGCGACACAGGCGCTACGCAGCGAGCCGGTGATGCTTTGCGTGCTCCAGGCCACGGCGGCTGCGATCAGCAGCGTATAGAGCAGGCTCGGCAACCGCAGCGCGGCCAGGTTCCAGTTTCGGCCCCAGTCCCCCGCCACCATGGCCTGCCAGAACAGCAGCGGTGGCTTGGTGTTGCGCATGTGGTCCAGGTCCGATACCAGTGGCAGCCAGTGGCCGGAGGCGGCCGTCAGGCGCGCGATGTGGGTGTAGACCAGTTCGTCACCGTTGCTCGGGTTGTATTGGCCGCCAAGTCCCAGCGCATAGATCAGGACAGCCAATGCCAGCATGGCGATCCAGCCCAGTGTCGTGGCGTCCTGCGTGTTAGACGACTTGACGCGCATGGCTTAGTCCCGCGTGCGCCGGCGAAAGGTCCAGCGGTCATTGGCCAGAAAATTGCTGACGCTGGCGCAAAGGATGGCGATGATGTTGGCGACGCGGTAATCCATATAGCCCGATAGCAGCAACGTTAGAAAGTACTGGACGGTGCTGCCAAAACTCGATGCCGTGACGTATTGACCAAACTCGGTACCCAGCAGTCGCAGGCTGACGTGAGCGCTGGTGCGCCCTCGTTCCATGGTCCGGACACGGTCAGACCAGGTCCACAGACGGTTCCAGGTGAAATTGCTGATGGTTGCCAGCGTGATGGCCAGCGCCAGCGATGCATACGGTTTCTTGTAAGCGGCTTCGAACGAATGGAACAGGTATTCGTGCCCGATATGCAGTACGACCAGATTCACCACCGTGCCACTGGCACCGACGATGCCGAACTTGAGGTAACGGTAGCGCGCGATCCAGGCCAGCAGCCACAGCAGTGCGCGTTGTACCGGCTGCAGCGCGCTCATGTCACGGGCGTCACGCTGTCGCGGCGCAGGTATGCCAGAGCGTCGGCCAACACCGGATCCGGCGCGATGCGTTGCAGACACTGGTTGTCGCCGTCGCAAAAAGTCAGACGGTGGTTGTAGGCCGACAGGCAGGGCGAGCAGGCGAGACCCGACTCCAGCACCTGGTTGCGTTGCCCCAGCGGTCCGTACAGCCGGCCGGTTTCCGGGCCGAAGAAGACCATGGTCTGGATCGGCGTCAGGGTGGCGAAATGACCGGGGCCGCCATCGTTGGTGATCAGCAAATCGCAGGCGTGAAACAGCATCAGCAGTTCGCGAATGCTGCGTGTGTAGCCGGTCAGATCAACGCATGCCGCATGGCCGATCTGATTGATCAGACTGCGCGCCAGCGCGGCGTCGTCCTTCAGGCCAATCAGCCCGACCGCATAGCCGGCCTGGCACAGGCCCTGGGCTACGCGGGCATAGTGCGGCGCTGGCCAGGCACGCTCGGGCAGGATGCCGCCGCCGGCGTACAGCAGCACCACCTTGCGCCCGGTCAGGGCGCTGTGATCGCGCATGACCTGGTCGCGATAGTCCTGCAACTCAGCGGCCTCAAACGCCACCGACAACTCGGTATCCAAGGGCAGACTGCGAATCGGTGCCGCCTTGTTGCGTGGCGCCGCGCTAATGTCTTCGAGCGCATCGACCAGGGAGAGGAACTGCTTGCTGATGTGCTGGTAGGGGTTGTACGGGATGGCGTGGTTGATGAAACTGCCGCGGTACAGGCCTTCCTGCGTGTGGGCGGTAAAGCCAACGCGTACCGGCGCACCGCAGGCAAAGGAGAGTAGGGCGCTGACCCGCGAGAACAGTTCGCAGTCGATCACCGCATCGAGCTTGAGGCCGCGCAGCAACAGGCTCATGCGCACGATGTCACGGATCAGGGACAGTCCGGAACTGTCATCCAGCCCATGCAGGTA
This sequence comes from uncultured beta proteobacterium, assembly GCA_903896425.1. Classification (GTDB taxonomy): domain Bacteria; phylum Pseudomonadota; class Gammaproteobacteria; order Burkholderiales; family Burkholderiaceae_C; genus Rhodoferax. The sequence continues at coordinate 12,498 of CAITXW010000056.1, forward strand.
TTGGGCCTGCGTCAGGCTGAGCAGGCGCGAGACTTCCTGGTTCTTCTTGAGTTGCAGAACGTGGATGGCCGCGCCGGGGTAGTTGCGCCGCAGCGCGGCAAACATCGGCCCGGCCAGCACGATGCTGCCCATCTCGGAGAGCAGGATCACCAGAATGTGGCGCGGCTGGGGGGGCAGGCCGCGTGGCTTGCCAAACCAGCCTTTGACGCGCACCCATGCCGATACAAGGCTGCAAAGAAGCTGGCCGACCCAGCGGTCAATCCAGCGTTGTGTTTGCAGCTTCATGCCTTGCCGTCTGGCTGATTTACAGCCCGGCTGCGGCCCGCAGTGCCTGGGCCTTGTCGGTGCGCTCCCAGGTGAACTCGGGCTCTTCGCGGCCGAAATGGCCATAGGCGGCGGTCTTTTCGTAGATTGGGCGCAGCAGGTCGAGCATCTGGATGATGCCCTTGGGGCGCAGGTCGAAGAACTCGCTGACCAGAGCAGCGATTTTGTCGTCAGAAATCACGCCAGTGCCTTCGGTGTAGACCGTGACGTTCATCGGGTGCGCGACGCCGATGGCGTAGGCGACCTGAATCTGGCATTGCCGCGCCAGGCCGGCAGCGACGATATTCTTGGCCACGTAGCGCGCTGCGTAAGCGGCCGAGCGGTCCACCTTGGTTGGGTCTTTGCCCGAGAACGCGCCACCACCGTGTGGGCAGGCGCCGCCATAGGTGTCAACGATGATCTTGCGCCCGGTCAGGCCGCAGTCGCCTTGCGGGCCGCCGATGACGAAACGCCCGGTCGGGTTGATCAGGTACTTGGTGTCGGCCGTGATCCACTCCTTGGGCAGCACTGGCTTGATGATGTCCTCAATCACGGCCTCGGTGAAAGCCGGCTTCATCTTCAGGCCGTCACTCATTTCGGGGCTGTGCTGGCTCGACAGCACCACGGTGTCGATCGAGTGCGGCTTGCCATCGACGTAGCGCATCGTGACCTGGCTCTTGGCGTCGGGGCGCAGGAAGGGCATGCGCCCGTCCTTGCGCAACTGTGCCTGGCGTTCCACCAGTCGGTGCGCGTAGTAGATTGGCGCGGGCATCAGTTCCGGCGTCTCGTTGCAGGCGTAGCCGAACATAAGGCCCTGGTCGCCGGCACCGGTGTTGAGGTGATCGTCGGAGGCGTGGTCCACGCCCTGGGCGATGTCATTGCTTTGCTTGTCGTAGGCCACCAGCACGGCGCAGCCCTTGTAGTCGATGCCGTATTCCGTGTTGTCGTAGCCGATGCGCTTGAGCACGTCGCGCGCCACCTGGATGTAGTCCACATGCGCGTTGGTGGTAATTTCACCGGCCAGCACGACAAGACCGGTATTGCACAGGGTCTCGGCTGCGACGCGGGATTTGGGGTCCTGCCGGAAGATTGCGTCCAGGATCGCGTCAGAGATCTGATCGGCCACCTTGTCGGGGTGGCCTTCAGAGACGGACTCGGAAGTAAAGAGAAAATCGTTCGCCATTGGGTTAGCTCCATTGATGATTGCAACAAGTTAAATACCGCGTTGCTTGGGCTTGGAGGCTTCGGCGAACGCTTTAGCAGAATTGTCAAATCTGACAAGGCACAATGGCGGCTCGTGGCGAGCCCTCTTGTGTGCGTCGCCCTGCAAGTAGTTCCGTAACTCAGCGACGGCCTGATTTTATCCGAGTGATGATCCGTTTTTTCAAAATTTTCTCGTTGCTTCCTTTGTGGTTGGCGCACGCGCTGGGCTGGTGCGCCGGTTGGCTCGCATTTGCTGCTTCCGGGACTTACCGCAAACGCTTTATAGCCAATGTGCGCCAGGCCGGTATCGGTTGGCCTCAATGGTGCCCTGCGGTGGGCGAAGCCGGCAAGTTGCTTGCTGAGTTGCCGCGTTTGTGGATGGGGCGACCGGTGCCGGTGCAAATCGAGGGCGCGCAGCATGTGCAAGAAGCACTGGCGCTGGGGCGTGGTGCGATATTCCTGACACCACATCTGGGCTGTTTCGAGATCGTCGGCCAGGCCTATGCAAAGCACTACGGTCAGCGAGGGCATCCGATGACGGCCCTGTTCCGACCGCCGCGCCAGCTCTGGTTGCGTGAACTGGTCGCCAACGCCCGCACCCGTCCTGGCCTGATGACGGCGCCGACCACCCTGGCCGGTGTCAAGCAGATGATCAAGGCACTGAAGAGCGGCCAATCGGTCGGCCTGCTGCCGGATCAGGTGCCGCCACAGGGCCTGGGCCTTTGGGTGCCGTTCTTTGGGCGCGACGCCTATACCATGACGCTGTCGGCGCGCCTGGCGCAGCAGACTGGGGCTGTCCTGGTCCTGTCCTGGGGCGAGCGCCTGTCCTGGGGGCGCGGCTATCGTGTCCGCTTTTTGCCGTTTGCGCAGGCATTACCAGCCGATGGTGCGCAGGCGGCAGCGGTGATCAACCGTGCGATGGAGGATCTGATCCGTGCTTGCCCCGAGCAGTACCTGTGGGGTTATGCGCGTTACAAGCAACCGAGGCAGACACTCTGATGCTCAGTAAATTCGGCATTCAGGTCATGCGGGTGTTGGGGCGTTTGCCGTTGGATTGGCTGCGTGCCTTGGGTTTATTGCTCGGCTGCGTGCTGTATGTGCTGATCGTTCCGCGGCGCCGGGTCGCAACGACCAATCTCCGATTGTGTTTTCCGGCGCTCTCAAAGCGACAGATTCGCTCGCGGGTGCTGCGCACTTTTGTTCATTTTGCGCAAGCCTGGCTGGACCGTGGCTGGCTCTGGCATGGTTCGCCGGAGTTGGTGCGTGCGCGTCTGCAACTGACCGGTGCCGTGGACGTGTTGCAGGGCGATGCGCCGGTAGTCATCTTTGCGCCGCATTTCGTCGGACTTGATGCGGGCTGGACCGCACTGACCCAGCAGTTGCCGCGCCGCTTCACCACCATCTACACCAACCAAGCCGACCAAGTGATCGATGCCTGGATTCTGGCCGGGCGTCAGCGCTTTGGCCGGGTGCGGCTTTTCGGGCGCGTGCAGGGGGTCAAGGCCATTGTGGCGGCGCTGCGCGCGGGGGATCCGTTGTATCTGCTGCCGGACATGAATTACGGGCCGCAGGAGTCGGTCTTTGTACCGTTTTACGGCGTAGCGGCGGCAACGGTGCCCTCGCTGTCGCGCTTTGCCCGTTTGGCGCACGCCAAGGTGGTGCCGGTGATCACGCGCATGACGCGCCAGGGTTACGAGGTCCAAGTTATGCCGGCCTGGACCGATTTCCCGTCCGATGATGCGCTGGCCGACACGGCTTTGATGAATCAGCGTCTGCAAGCGTACATCGACACCATGCCGGACCAGTATTTCTGGGTTCACAAACGCTTCAAGGACCGCCCGCCCGGTGTCCCCGGCGTCTATTAGCTCAAGAAGGAACCGATCAGGGCGGCAATTTGTTGCGGCTGCTCATGCACGATCCAGTGGGAAGCATTGGGCACAGTGTGCAGTGTCAGTTGCTTGACGTAGAGGTCCAGACCATCGATCAGGCCAGGCGGCAGCGCGATGTCGTCAAGCGCCCAGATCACAAGTGTGGGCAGGTTTACGGTCAACAGTTCCATCGAAATGCTCACGCCTGTTGCTGCCGGATCCTGCGCACTCGCTGGGCGCAAGGGTGAAGCGCGGTACAGGTTGCAGCCGCCGCGCAGGCCGGATTGCCAGACTTCCCGGTACTGTGCTTTGACTTCGTCGTTCAACCATGTGGGCGCCGTGACGCCATTCGGACCGAGCGTCAGGAACTCCCAGAGCCGACGGTAGTCGTCCTGCGCCAGCAAATCTTCTGCGTCAGGTCGAATCAGAAAGTTCATGTACGCGCTCGCAGCCTGCTGTTCCGGGTTGTTTTGCAACTCGCGCAGGAATGTGCCCGGATGTGGCGAGTTGATGATGACCAGCTTTTGCGCCAGCTCAGGCAACTGATTGGCCAGATTCCACGCCACGGCGCCCCCCCAGTCATGCGCCACGAGAGCGGCCAATTGATCGCCTTGCGCCTGTGTTTCGAGCGCGATCAGTGCCGCGATGTCCTGTACCAGGTGTTTGGGCCGGTAGGCGCTGACGTCGGCTGGCGCACTGGAATCTGCAAACCCTCGCAAATTGGGTGCGATGCAGCGGTAGCCACCGTTCTCCGGCCGGGCGAAGTAGGCCAGATGGAAATCCCAGACAAAGGCAGCTTCCGGAAAACCATGCAGGAACATCAGCACCGGGCGCCCCGGTTCGCCAACTGCGCGGCAACTCAGGCTAATGCCGTGCGGCAGCGTGCGGGTATAGGTTTCGATCATGGTGCCGGGTGTGCCCATTGCCACAAAAGGGTGGAGACCTCGTCAATACCCTGGCGTTTGGTTGCGGAAAACAACCGAACTTCGCCGCCGCCGGCCTGCAATTTCATGATTGACAACGCCTTGTTCTGCTCGACGCGGGTCAGCTTGTCCGCCTTGGTCAGAATGACCAGGAACTTAAGCCCTTCCTCCACCCGTGGGCGAATGATGTCAAGCAGGATTTCATCGAGTTCGGTCAGACCATGGCGCGGGTCGCACATCAACACGATCGCTTTCAGGTTCTCGCGTGTCACCAGGTAGTTGGCCATGACTTGCTGCCAGCGGATCTTGTCCTGCTTCGGCACGGCCGCGTAGCCATAGCCCGGCAAGTCGGCCAGCACCGCGTCCATCACCCCTTGCTTGCCAAGGGAAAACAGATTGATGTGCTGGGTGCGCCCTGGCTTTTTGGAGGCAAACGCCAGTTGTTTTTGCTGCGTTAGTGTGTTGATGCAGGTCGATTTGCCGGCGTTGGAGCGGCCGACGAAAGCAATTTCCGGAACATCGAGCGCTGGCAAGAAGTGCAGTTGTGGGGCCGTTGTGAGGAATTTCGCGGTGTGCAGCCAGCCCGATGCAATCGCCGTTGTGCTGGTGACCTCGCTGGGCGTGGATGTGGACAGAGGTGCCGGGGCGGTTGTGTTTGAGGGGGTGGTCATTGGGTAAAGGGATAAAACCCCAAGCTGCATTGTAGAATGCACCCTGTTTTGCCCAATCGACATGACCTGCCATCCCCTATGAAGTTGCTTGCTTCCCTCCTATTTGCCGCCGTTCTGGCAGTGCCTGGTGTCACCACATTTGCCCAAGAGGCCAAGCCGGTTGCGACTTCGGCGGAAGCCAAAGTCCCAGCTGCGCCTGCGCCTGCGGTGGCCAAACCGGATCTAGCCAAGGGCGAGGCCAGTTTCAACGCGGTTTGCGCGGCATGTCATGGTGCCGAGGGCAACTCGACCATTCCGGTGAATCCAAAGCTGGCGCAGCAGCATCCCGATTACCTAGTCAAACAGTTGACGGAATTCAAGTCAGGCAAGCGTGCCAGTCCGGTGATGTCTGGCATGGCGGCGTTGCTGTCAGAAGCCGATGCCAAGAATATTGCCTATTGGGTTGGCTCCAAAACGTCCAAACCGGGCTTTGCCAAAGACCGGGAACTTGTGATGCTGGGCGAGCGCATTTTCCGCGGTGGCGTAGCGGATCGCCAGATTCCGGCCTGCGCTGGCTGTCACAGCCCAAATGGCGCCGGCATACCGGCCCAGTATCCGCGTCTGAGCGGTCAGCATGCCGACTACGCTGTGGCTCAACTGATCGCTTTTCGTAGTGGCGCGCGCAAGAACAGCCCGCAGATGACGCAGGTCGCGGCCAAGCTGAACGATGCCGAGATCAAGGCGGTCGCCGACTACGTCGCTGGTTTACGCTGATCCTTTCTCGCCAAACCCTGACGGGGGCAGGTCCATTTTCAGATGGCCTGCCCTTTTCTTTTGAGTTGACGACAATTGGCGCTGCTCACTGAACCGAGGACAGCAGCATGCGCATCAACACCAGCCGCGACGGATTTTTGCACCCGCTCGCCAGTGAAATCACGCCGCAAACTGTTTATGAAGAGCGCCGCGATCTGATCAAGCTGATGGCGGGCGGCGTCGCCGGTGCCGCTATGGCTTCCTGGGCGTCGCGTGTCGCATTGGCGCAGGGTGCAACAACCCGGCCTGGCAAACTGGCCGCCCTCGCGGGTGCCAAGTCGGGCGTATCAGGTGCCGTGACGATGGAAAAGCTGACCGAGTACAAGGACGTCACCAGCTACAACAACTTCTACGAGTTCGGCACCGACAAGGCAGACCCGGCGCAAAATGCCCATACCCTGGTCACCAGTCCGTGGACGGTTGAAGTCGAGGGGCTGGTCAAGAAACCGGCGCGCTACACGCTCGAAGATCTGCTCAAACTCAGTGCCCAGGAGGAGCGCATCTATCGTTTGCGTTGCGTCGAAGGCTGGTCGATGGTGATTCCTTGGGTTGGCTATTCATTGCGCGAGTTGATCCGAAAAGTGGAGCCGCTGGGCAATGCCAAATACGTCGAATTCGTAAGCCAGGCCGACCCGAAGACCATGCCTTTTGTTGGTTCGCGCGTGCTGGACTGGCCTTATGTCGAAGGTCTGCGTCTGGACGAAGCCATGCACCCGCTGACGCTGCTCAGCTTTGGTATGTACGGCGAAGTCCTGCCCAAACAGAATGGTGCGCCGGTGCGCTTGGTGGTGCCTTGGAAATACGGATTCAAGAGTGGCAAAAGCCTGGTCAAGATACGCTTTACCGAAAAGCAGCCGGCCACCGCTTGGAACAAGGCCGCCGCCAACGAATACGGGTTCTATTCCAACGTCAACCCGGAAGTTGATCACCCTCGTTGGAGTCAGGCTACGGAACGGCGCATTGGTGAGGATGGTCTGTTTGCCAAAAAGCGGAAAACCCTGATGTTCAATGGTTACGAAGCCCAGGTTGGCCAGTTGTACGCCGGCATGGACCTCAAGAAGCTCATCTGATGTTGGCGGCGCAGCGGGCGCGGGCTTTGATGTTGCACGGCGCAGTTAAGCCAGTCCTGTTTGGCGTGCTGTTGCTGCCGTTTTTCTGGTTGCTGTACGCAACGCTCACAAATCAGTTGGGTGCCAACCCGGCCGAGGCGCTGATCCGCGCGTCCGGCGACTGGACGTTGCGTGCGTTGTGTCTGGTTCTGGCGCTGACGCCTTTGCGGGTCCTCACGGCGACACCGGCACTGGGGCGCCTGCGCCGGATGTCGGGCTTGTTTGTCTATTTTTACGCCGTGCTGCATCTGCTGAGTTACAGCGGTTTCGACATGGGCTTTGAATTGGCCGACATTGCCAAAGACATTGCTAAACGCCCATTCATCCTGGTCGGGTTTTCGGCCTTTGTGCTGCTCACTTTGCTTGCTGCAACCTCATTTAATCGCGCCATTCGCTGGCTCGGCGGCAAGCGCTGGCAAGGGTTGCACCGGTTGGTATATGTGGTTTCCGGATTGGCCATGCTGCATTTCTTCTGGATGCGCGCGGCCAAGCACAACTATGCCGAGGTACTCGTCTATGCCGCTATCCTGGCCTCGCTACTGGGCTGGCGCGTCATTCGCTTCGTGAAGCAGCGCCGGTCGCGTTGAAATTCAGAGTAGTTTTTCCTGGCGCATCTGGTCGGCAATGGTCTCACGTTGGCGAATCAGGTGGGCTTGGCCGCCAGTGACCAGGACTTCGGGTGCGCGGCCGCGGGCGTTGTAATTGCTGGCCATGCTCATGCAAAAGGCGCCGGCTGACAGCACGGCAAGCAAGTCGCCGCTTTGCAGCGCCAAGGCGCGGTCATGGCCGATCCAGTCGCCGCTTTCACAGACCGGGCCGACCACGTCCCAGGTAACGGGCGAGGTGTCGCGTACCTGCAGCGGCACTATCTGGTGATAGGCTTGGTACATGGCGGGGCGCGGCAGGTCGTTCATGGCGGCGTCAACGATGCAGAAGTTCTTTTGCGCACCTGGTTTCAGATAAAGCACCTCGGTCAGGCAGACGCCTGCGTTGCCGACCAGCGAGCGGCCGGGCTCAATCATCAACTGACGCTGGCCAAAACCGCGCGCGTCCAGACGTACCAGCAGTTTCTTCCAGAGTTGTTCGGCGTCAGGTGGCGTTTCGCCGTTGTAATTGATGCCCAAGCCGCCGCCAAAGTCGATGTGCTGAATCGCGATGCCAACGGCTTCGATTGCCTGCACCAGATCGATCATTCGCTCCACCGCCTCCAAATAGGGCGCTTCCTGCGTGATCTGGGAGCCAATATGGCAATCGATACCTATCACGCGCAGGCCATTGAGCGCAGCGGCGCGCTGGTAGGTTGGCAACACCTGTTCATGGGGGACGCCAAATTTGCTGCTCTTGAGGCCGGTTGAAATATAGGGGTGCGTTTTGGGGTCAACGTTCGGGTTGACACGGATGCTTACCGGCGCGCGTACGCCCATGGAAGAGGCCACCTCGTTGAGGACCTCAAGTTCCGCCTCGCTCTCTACATTGAAGCAGCCAATGCCGACGTCAAGCGCGCGGCGCATCTCGGAGCGGGTCTTGCCGACGCCCGAGAAGATAATCCGGTCCGCCTGTCCACCGGCCGCCAGCACGCGCTCGATCTCGCCGCCCGAGACAATGTCGAAACCACAACCGGCCTGGGCAAAAACCTGGATCACGCTCAGGCTTGAGTTGGCTTTGACGGCGTAACAAATCTGGGTATTCCTTCCGGAAAACCCGCGCTGGTAGGCCTGCAGGGCTGCCAGCATGGCGCCCTTGGAATAGACATAGAGTGGTGTGCCATGCTGCTTGGCCAACGCGCTCAACGCCACGTCTTCCAGAAAAAGTTCGCTGCCCCGGTAGGCAAGATGGGGGTGGCCGGGGAGATTGGATAAGTTCATTGCGAGGGCGTTTGTGTGGCAGTGGCCGGGGGCCGGGTATGGGTGGGCGAGGGCGGTCGCGGCTGGGTGGCTGGCTCGGTTGGCAAGTACAGCGGACCCTGTTGGCCGCAGGCGCAAAGGCCTGCCACACTGCTGGCAAGGACAATCGCACTGACTAGAATCCGCTGAGAACGCAACATGGTGAAATTGTAATGACTGACACGGAATTTTTAGACCGCGCGGAAATGCTTCTGCACATGGTGGAGACTGCTTGCGATCGTATCAATGACGAGGACCTTGCCGACATCGACAGCCAGCGTGTGGGCGGCATGGTAACGCTGACCTTTGCCAATCAGAGTCAGATTGTCATCAATCTGCAAAAACCGTTGCACGAGGTCTGGCTTGCGGCCAAATCAGGCGGCTACCACTACAAGTTTGATGGAGCGGCCTGGATCGACACCAAGGGTCAGGGCGAGTTCTTTGCCAGCCTGACGCGCCTGGCCAGTGAACAGGCGGGTTGCTCGCTCAGTTTCTGAACAGGTCGAGAATCTTTTTCTTTTCGTCGGCCGGCGGCAGGGCCAGCACACCTGATGTTGTTCCCGCCTTGTCGTGCAGGCCCAGGCTGCTGATGCCGGCACCTTTGGCGTATTCGTCATAGAACCACTCCCCGCCGCTATGAACCACGCCTTCGGGCGCATCGGGTTCCATGACCGGGACGTTTTTCAGTGCGTGTTCCATGAAGCGGATCCAGACTGGCAGGCTCAAGCCGCCACCAGTTTCGCGGTCACCCAGCTTGTGTGGTGTGTCGTAGCCGATCCAGGTGATGGCTGTCAGGGTCGGTTGAAATCCGGCAAACCAGGCGTCCATCGAGTCGTTGGTGGTGCCGGTTTTCCCATACAGGTCCGGGCGTTTCAAGGTGGCCTGCGCCGAAGCGGCCGTGCCAAAGCGGGTCACCGATTGCAGCAGACTTTCCATCATGAACGCGTTGCGAGCATCGATAACGCGCAGGGATTCGTCCGGTGCCGGCGGTTTGGTTTCTACCAGTAGTTTGCCTTGTTGCTCGGTGACCTTCATGATCAACCAGGGATTGATACGCAAACCGCCGTTGGCAAAGACCGAATAGGCGGAAGCCATTTGCATCGGAGTGACCGATCCAGCACCCAGCGCCATGGTCAAGTAAGGCGGATGTTTTTCTGGATCGAAACCAAAGCGCGTGATCCAGTCCTGCGCGTTCTGCGTGCCCACGGCCTGCAGAATACGGATCGAGATCATGTTTTTGGATTTTGCAAGTCCCTGGCGCAGTGTCATCGGGCCTTCAAACTTGCCATCGTAGTTTTTCGGCTCCCAGGGTTGGCCGCCGGTCACGCCAGCGTCAAAAAACAGTGGCGAGTCGTTGATGATCGTCGCCGGGGTAAAGCCTTTTTCCAGGGCCGCGGAATAGATGAAGGGCTTGAAGCTTGATCCTGGTTGTCGCCAGGCCTGGGTCACGTGGTTGAACTTGTTCTTCTCGAAATCAAAGCCCCCTACCAGGGCTTTGATTGAACCGTCGCGTGGATCGAGCGCAACAAAAGCGCCTTCAACTTCCGGCAATTGCGTGATTTCCCACGTGTTCTTGGGCATCCGGGTAACGCGGATGATGGCGCCTCGGCGGATCTTGATTTTGGGTAGGGCCTTGTCTGATAAGCCCGATTGCGCCGGTTTCAGGCCTTCGCCACTGATATCGACCGCCTCTCCGTTCTGGCGCACGGCCTTGATGTGCCTGGCATCGGCTTCAAGTACCAGCGCTGACATGACATCGCCATTGTCCGGGTGATCCTCAAAAGCATCGTCGATGGCGTCCTCGAGTTCCTGCGGATCGTCAGGCAGTGTCACGAATTTTTCAGGCCCACGGTAGACCTGGCGTCGTTCGTAGTCCATGATGCCGCGGCGCAGCGAGCGGTAGGCCGCATCCTGATCTGCCGTACGCAGCGTGGTGTAGACGTTCAGGCCTCGGGTATAGGTTTCGTCGCCATACTGGGCAAACATCAGCTGACGCACGGTTTCCGCCACATACTCAGCGTGCACTTTGGTGGTATCCGAATTAGTTCTTACCTTGAGTTTTTGCTCCTTGGCGGCTGCGGCCTGTGCCGTCGTGATGAAGCCGTTGTCCTGCATGCGCTCAATGATGTGCAACTGGCGCGAGCGGGCCCGTTTTGGGTTGCTGATCGGGTTGTAGGCAGAAGGCGCCTTGGGCAGACCGGCCAGCATGGCGGCTTCGGCAATCGTGATGTCCTGCAGGGGTTTGTCGAAATAGGCCTCGGATGCGGCCGCAAACCCATAGGCGCGATTGCCCAGAAAGATCTGGTTCATGTAGATCTCGAGGATTTGGTCCTTGGTTAAGAGGTGTTCAAGCTTGAAAGTCAGCAGCAGTTCGTAAATTTTTCGTGTGTAGGTCTTCTCCGATGACAGGTAGACATTGCGCGCCACTTGCATCGTGATGGTTGAGGCGCCCTGGCTTTTGAAGCGCCCGATGTTGGCCAGTGCTGCACGCAGCACGCCCTTGTAGTCGACTCCGCCATGTTCATAGAAACGGGAGTCTTCGATGGCCAGGACGGCGTCCGTCATGATCTTCGGGATTTCTTTGATCGGCGTAAAGTGGCGCCGCTCTTCGCCAAACTCGCCGATCAGGTCCCCCTCCACTGAGAACACGCGCAACGGTAGTTTCGGGCGGTAAGCCGACAGTTCCGAAATGTCGGGCAAGTTCGGGAAGGCAACCGCCATCGCCAATGCAACAATCATCAGGATAGACAGCAGACCGCCTACCGCGATGGCGCTCGCCCACAGCGCAAGACGCACGGACCAATGGACAGCGCGCTTGTGCGAAGGAGGATTGATGGACGAGCCAGCATCGCCGGCGGGTGATTTGGTGGGCATAAGAGAACTATTGGAAGCGCGGCATCATTATAGAAATCGTGCCTCATGGATTGGCGCGCTAGTATCCGTTATTGTTGCGACTTGGTGCGGTGCCGTGTGCTTGTCGGCAAATCTATGTAACATCGGATCCCAAATCGTCAACTTTTGACAACGGTGAGCATTAGTAATTTATTAAAGAAGCTATGCGGGACAAAGACCTTGCTGCTAGCATTGAAGTAGATTCTTAAGTATCGCTGATCATTGATCGGCCTTTTCAGGGGATAGTTTTGATCTCTTTGGGATCCTTGTTCAGTCGCCAATCATCGCCCATGCTGGGTTTGGATATCAGTTCTTCGAGTGTCAAACTGGTCGAACTGGGGCAAGATAAAGCCGGGACACTGGTGCTCGAGCGCTGCGCGATTGAACCGTTGGAACGCGGATGGATCAGCGACGGCAATATTGAAAAATTTGACGAAGTAGCCGAGGCAGTACGTCGCGTTGTCCGAAAAAGCGGCACCAAAACCAGGAACGTTGCAATGGCGTTGCCGCCTTCGGCAGTCATTACGAAAAAGATCATTCTGCCGGGTGGCATGTCCGACTCTGAGTTGGAACTGCAGGTCGAGATCGAGGCCAATCAGTACATTCCCTTCCCGCTCGACGAGGTGAGCCTTGATTTTTGTGTGGTCGGACCGAGCGCCAATTCGGCAGGCGACATCGAAGTTCTCATCGCTGCGTCACGCAAGGAAAAAGTCCAGGACATCCAGGGCCTGGCCGAAGCGGCTGGTCTGAAGCCGGTGATTGTCGATGTTGAATCCTATGCGTCGCGACTGGCAACCAGTCGCCTGATCGAAAGTCTTCCGAAAAAAGGTGTTGGCAGCATCGTCGCCTTGTTTGAGGTCGGCGCGTTGACCACCAGCATGCAGGTTATCCGCAACGATGAGGTCTTGTATGACCGCGATCAGGCTTTCGGCGGCGCGCAATTGACGCAGTTAATCGTGCGCCAATACGGATTTTCTCTGGAGGAGGCCGAAAGCAAAAAGCGCAACGGGGAACTGCCAGATGACTATGAGTCCAGTGTCCTCAATCCCTTTGTTGAAAGCATGGTCCATGAAATCGGCCGTGCCTTGCAGTTCTTCTTTACCAGTACACCGCACAACAAAGTCGACTGCGTGATGCTGGCCGGTGGTTCGGCCGCCTTGCCCGGTCTAACGGCTGCAGTGACAAAACACACCACTTTTGCTTGCAGTCTGGTCAATCCATTCGAGGGGATGGAAATCGGTGACGGTGTTCGTTTGAACAAAATGACGCGCGAGGCACCGTCCTACCTCACGGCATGCGGCTTGGCCCTGCGGAGGTTCGTGCAGTGATTCTGATTAATCTGCTCCCGCACCGGGAGGCGGCACGCAAGCGGCGCCGTGACCTATTCAACGTGGGCATGGGTAGTGCCGCGCTGATTGGAGGTCTTCTTGCCGGGATTGTTTTCCTTTGGTACCAAGGTCAGATTTCGGGCCAGCAAGCCAGGAACCAGGTGTTGCAAAACGAAATCAAAGGCTTCGATGCGCAGATCAAGGACATCGCCAGTTTGGAGTCCGAGATCGTGGCCCTGCGTGCGCGTCAGCAAGCCGTGGAGGATTTGCAGGCGGATCGCAATATGCCGGTTCATCTGCTGACGGAATTGGTCCGGCAAGTCCCTGATGGCATCTATATTGCCAGCATGCGCCAGGATAACCAGAGTGTGCTGCTGCAAGGCGTTGCGCAATCAAATGAGCGTGTGTCGGAGTTTTTGCGCAACCTTGGCAACAATACGCCCTGGTTTTCCAAACCGGAGTTGGTGGAAATTGTGGCCGGTACGGCCAACCTGTCGTTGCGGGAGCAGCGCCGGGTTGCCAACTTCACGATTCGTGTTCATTTGACGCGTGCCAGCGAAGCTGAAAGCGCGCGCGCTGCTGCCAGCGCTGCCCTGCCCCAAGGCGCAGTTTCCTCTCCTGTCAAACCATAGGAGCTGGCAGCATGGCAAACAAGTTTTCTATCCAGTTTGATTTTCCTGCGCTGCAGGCGAAGTTGCTGAGCCAGTTTCGCAACCTCGATCCCAAGGAGCCTCATAACTGGCCGGTGCTTCCGAGGTACGCGTTTTTTGCCTGCATCACCATTGTTCTGGTGGTGGGCCTGTGGTTCGCCTGGTTGAACTCTTCACAAGCGGAGTTGGAGGCAGAGCAGGCCAAGGAAGCCACTTTGCGTGGCGAGTACAAGGTCAAGTTGTCCAAGGCGGTCAATCTTGATGCGTTGAAGAAGCAGCGCGAACAGGTTCAACAGTACGTCACACAACTGGAAAAGCAGTTACCAAGCAAGGCGGAAATGGATGCCCTGCTTTCAGACATCAATCAGGCTGGTTTGGGGCGCAGTCTGCAATTTGAACTGTTCCGTCCCGGGCAGGTCAGCGTCAAGGACTATTACGCCGAGTTGCCGATCGCCGTTCGTGTCAATGGGCGTTATCACGACCTGGGCGCGTTTGCGTCCGATATCGCGAACCTTTCCCGCATCGTGACGCTTAATAATCTGAGTGTTGTGCCAGCCAAGGACGGGAGCTTGACGATGGATGCCACGGCCAAGACCTTCCGCTATCTGGATTCCGACGAGGTTGCTGCACAGCGTAAGGCTATCGCGCCAAAAGGGGCGAAAAAATGAAACCGGCTAATGGATTGATACTCGTCATCTCGGCCGTGACACTGGTTGCGTGTGGTGTTTCCAGCGAAGGTGAATTGCGCCAATGGATGGCAGAGCAGAAGACTCAGACCCGGCCCAGGGTGGCACCAATTGCCGAGCCCAAAATTTTCAAGCCGGAAACCTACGGCCAGGTGAGTGCGGTTGACCCTTTTAGCAACCAGAAACTGGCGCAGGCCTTGAAGCGCGATTCATCACAAGCCGCTGCAAACGGCGCATTGATTGCGCCTGAGCTTGCGCGCCGCAAGGAGGCCCTCGAGGGTTTTCCGCTTGACGTGATGGGGTTGGTAGGTACTTTGTCGAAGACGGGGGACCCGGTCGCGTTGGTCAGGGTTGAAAAACTCTTGTATCAGGTGCGGCTTGGCAATTACCTTGGACAGAATTACGGGCGCGTGAGCAAGATCACGGAGACCGAGGTGACCCTGCGTGAAATCGTGCAGGACGCTGTCGGCGAATGGATTGAACGCACTGCCACGTTGCAGCTGCAAGAGAGGTCGAAATGAACAAGCAGAATGATTCGATTGTTAGCCGGATGTGGCAACGGTTGTCACTGGCGGCCCTGCTGTCGCTGGTCGCTCTGGGCGCGCAGGCGCAGAGTGCGATCGAAGCCGTTTCGGGCTCGCTTCAGGGTGGGGTCGAAGTCGTCAAGATTGATTTTTCGCAGCCACTAACTGCGGTTCCGACCGGGTTTTCAATCCAGTCGCCAGCGCGAATTGCGCTTGACTTCCCGGGCATAGCCAATGCCATGGGGCGTTCAACGGTAGAGGTCAATCAAGGTAATTTACGCACAGTCAATGTGGTGCAGGTGGGCGAGCGCACGCGTGTCGTGCTCAATCTCAAGCAGGCGACACCTTACAAAGCGCAATTGCAGGGAAAGTCCCTGTTGATCGTGCTTGAGGCGGTGGCGGGTGGCGCTCCATCTGCCACTGTGGCGCCGGTTTTTGCCGAGAGCCGTAATCGTGACAATTTGCCGCTCAAGGACGTGGATTTTCGTCGCGGAGAGGAAGGCTCCGGGCGCATTGTTGTGGGGCTTCCCAATAACCAGGTTGGTGTCGATATCCGCCAGCAGGGGCAGACCCTGGTTGTCGAGTTCATGAAGTCGAGTTTGCCCGAGGGCATGCGTCGACGCCTGGACGTAGCCGATTTCGCAACGCCGGTGCAAACGGTGACGACATTCCAAACAGGTGACCGCGTACGCATGGTGATCGAGCCCAGGGGGCAATGGACTCACAGTGCTTACCAAAGCGACGAGCAGTTCGTGGTCGAAGTCAAGCCGCTGAAAATCGATCCGTCCAAGTTGACCCAGGGACCTGGTTACAGCGGGCAAAAGCTCTCGCTCAACTTCCAGAATATCGAGGTTCGTTCGCTGCTACAGGTGATTGCCGACTTTACGAACTTCAACATCGTCACCTCGGATTCTGTGACCGGTGCCGTGACCCTGCGACTGCAGGATGTGCCATGGGATCAGGCGCTGGACATCATTTTGCAGGCCAAGGGTCTGGGCATGCGCAAGACTGAAAACGTGATCTGGATCGCGCCCAAGGATGAAATCCTGGCCAAGGAAAAACTCGAACTCGAGTCCAAGGTGTCGGTGCTCAACCTCGAGCCGGTGCGAACCCAGTCGTTCCAGATGAATTACGCCAAGGCAGACGACATTGCCAAGCAGTTGACCGGCGCTGGTGGCGGTGAAAAGAGCGCGGGCCGTACCCTGAGTCCGCGTGGCAGCGCGACGGCCGACCCACGCACCAATCAGCTTTTCGTCACCGATGTGCCTTCCAGGCTGGAGCAAGTGCTGCAATTGCTGCAAAAGCTCGATGTGCCGGTACGCCAGGTGATGATCGAGGTGCGCATCATCGAAGCGGGTGACTCGTTCGGGAAATCACTGGGCGTCAAATTCGGTGCCACTGATTTGCGAGCGCAAAGTGGCGGCGACGGCGGCTACCAGATCGGCAGCAGCAGCAACCGCATTGTTCTGGGCAACAGTTACAGCGATGCAGTGGCCTCCAGCGGTGCCGGTGGCAGCGTCAATACCAGTGGCAGCTTTGTCAATTTGCCGGCGACCGCGCCAATTGGCGCTACTGGCCTACCGGCCACTTTTGCACTGTCGATTTTCAGCAGCCTGTCGAACCGCTTTTTGAATCTGGAAATCTCTGCACTCGAAGCGGACGACAAAGGCCGCGTGGTATCGAGTCCGCGTGTCGTCACGGCGGATGGCAAGAAAGCGGTGATCAAACAGGGCGACCAGATTCCGTACCAGACCTGCGACAAAAACGGCAGCTGCACCACGACCTTCAAAGACGCCAATCTGAAACTTGAGGTGACGCCGCAGATCACGCCCGAGGGCGCGGTCATCATGGACCTCGATGTCAGCAAGGACACCAAGGGTGTTGACACCGCCGCCGGCCCCGTCATCAGCGGCAAGAATGTAACCACCCAAGTGCTGGTAGAGAACGGCGGCACGGTCGTGATCGGCGGTATTTTTGAGCAGACCGAGTCAACCAACGAGACCGGTGTGCCCTGGCTGCGCGGCTTGCCAGTGCTGGGCAACCTGTTCCAGAGCAAGAGCCGCTCCGACAAGAAGACGGAGTTGTTGGTGTTTGTGACGCCACGGATCATTACCGAGAAGACGGGTACCCGCTGACCCAGGCGGGCAGCGCTGCTTGTCGCATGTTGTGTTTTGAAATTGATACTTAGTTTGGTCGGCCTGCCAGGCTCCGGGAAATCCACCGTTGGACGTCAACTTTCCCGGCGCTTGCAGCTCCCATTCTTTGATTCTGATCAGGTGATCGAACGTCAAATTGGCTGTTCGATCCGGGAGTATTTTGAGCGTGAGGGTGAGGATCGATTCCGCGACGTTGAGGAGTCGGTGATTGATGAGTTGACACAAAGCCCAAACGGTGTCTTGTCAACAGGTGGCGGTGCTGTTTTGCGACCGGCTAATCGCCGGCATCTGCGCGATCGCACTCAGGTGGTTTACCTGAACTCGTCGCCGGACGAACTGTTTCGACGCCTGCGTCATGATGTCAATCGCCCCTTGTTGCAGGTGGCTGACCCCTTGAGCCGCTTGCGTGAACTGTATGTGCAGCGGGACCCCTTGTACCGCGAGACTGCGCACTTTGTGATGGAGACCGGTCGCCCCTCGGTTGCGACGCTGGTCAACATGATTGTTGTGCAACTGGAGTTGGCAGGTTTGTTATTGCCTGAGCAGTCAGGGCGATGACTGAGGTGGTTTTGTGTGGCTTTGTGCTGAAGTGCCAAAGGCTTGCAGCGGAGTTTGGAATTAGTGATAGATCAGATTTTGATGCTATATTTTTAATAGCCGACTTTTGTTGTTTGGTAAGTGTTTTGGGGTGATTTGAATGCGGTTGAATGGCGTCTGATGACATTCGGTTGGTGGCCTACATGAAATGCTGCTTCCCGCTAGAATGTTCAGACTGTTGCATTTTCACTGCGCAAGATGGGTCTCAATCGTTAGCAAGTTGCGTGTGTAATATGAAAATTGAGCACAATTTCCCAAGGGTACAAAATGAAGTTCATTAATGCGATCAGTTTTCAGGATAAATTGATCAGGTTACTGGTCGTATTCATTTCCACGCTTGCCCTTGCAGCCTGTGGTGGCGGCGGCGGTTCGGCGGGAACATCCTTGGGCAATCAGTTGACAGGCGGCGGTTCCACCAATGTGGTTGCGCTGTTCACTTCCGCACCAGCATCTGTTGTCGTGGCCGTCGGCGCTGCACCAAGTTACACCATTGGTGGTGGCACTGCGCCTTACATCGCCAGCAGCAGTAATACCGGTGTGGCCACCGCAGTTGTCAATGGCACGAGTTTTTCCATCACCGGCGTTGCTGCGGGCAATGCACTCATCAATATTGTTGACGCTGTGGGCAAGTCGCTGATTACCAATGTCACAGTTGGTACGAGCGCGGTGACGGCAGCACTGTTCGTCACGGCCCCAAGCTCTGTCGTCATCGCGACAAGTGGCTCAACAAGTTACCTTGTTGGCGGCGGCTCCGGGGCGTACGTCGCCAGCAGCAGCAACACCAGCATCGCGACCGCAACCGTAAGTGGAACCAGTTTGACCATCGCCGGCGTTGCCGCAGGCACGGCCCAGGTCAGCGTGTTTGATTTGACCGGCAACTCAGTCAAGGTCAATGTAACCATTGGCTCCGGTAGCCTATCGAGTTTGTACATGACAGCGCCGAGTGCCGTTACATTGGCACCGGCGGCCACGCCGACTTACGTTGTCGGCGGCGGTACGGCGCCATACATTGTGAGCACTAGCAATGCGCGGGTTGCGACAGTTACGGTCAGCGGGACGACCTTGACCATTACCGGTGTCGCGGCAGGCAGCGCGCAGATCTCCGTGTTTGATGCGACGGGAGCGTCGGTCAGCACCCTGGCTACTGTTAGCGTGGACGCCACCCCGACACTGCAAACGACCGCACCCAGCGCCCTCACCATTGCAACCGGAACGGCTCTGCCCTACACCATCAGCGGCGGCACGGCACCCTATACCGTCGTCAGCAGCAATACCGTTGTTTCAACGGCGACCTTGGTGGGAAGCAATAGCTTGAACATCGCGGGTACCACGACCGGATCGGCCCAGGTTGTGGTCTTTGATGCTGCTGGCAAATCGGTGACGGTATCGGTAACGGTTGTCGGCGTCGGTGGATCGGCGCTCTATACGACGGCGCCGCTTCTCGGTGTGACCATCGGCACGACCGGGACCGGCAGTTACACGATCGGCGGCGGTACGCCAGGCTACACCGCCAGTAGCAGTAACGCGAGCGTGGCTACCGCCAGTGTTGTTGGTAGCGGATTGACGATCACGGGAGTCGCCGGGGGGACCGCGACGGTCAGCGTGCACGATGGCGCTGGTGCCACTGTCTCAATCGCGGTAACTGTGGGGTCCGCGAACGCACTGTTCAGCACGGCACCAAACACGTTGACGATTGCGTTGGCTGCTGCGCCGACCTACACCATCAGTGGTGGGAGTGCGCCCTATTCTGCGAGCAGCAGCAACGTGAGCGTTGCAACAGCCAGCGTGACCGGCACGACATTGACCATTGGCGCCGTTGCGGCGGGTACGGCGACTGTTACTGTTCTGGACGCAACCGGCAAGTCTGTCACGAGCAACGTGACCGTCAGCGCCAGTGCGCCAACGCCGCTGTTCACGACCGCAGACACAACGGCCATTGCCTGTGTGAGTGCGGGCTACAACGGCTGTGTCACCATTGCCACAGGTGCAACACCAAGCTATGTGATCGGCGGCGGCACCGCGCCTTATGTTGCAGTAAGTTCCAATGTTGTTGTTGCCTCAGCCAACATTGTGGGAACAGCGCTGACTATTCAAGGTTTGGCGGCGGGTGTCACCACGGTTCAAATCACGGACTCGCTGGGCGCCAAGAACACCATTTCAGTCACGGTGACGCCACTTGCGACGACACCGCTGAGTGTGCTGCCGAGTTCGGTAACTGCCAATGTGGGTGATGTTCTAAACTTCAGCGTCAGCGGCGGCACCCCCGGCTATAGCGTCACAGTTAACAACACCAGCATTGCAACGGTTTCTACGGGCTCAGTTGCTGCCAGCGGCGGCACGTTTACGGCGACATTGCGCAACGTAGGTACGACCACCGTTGCCATCGTTGACGCGTCCGGGCAGACGACGACCTTGACGCTGACCGTGGCGGCGCCGTCAACCCTGTTGCGCCTGTCGCCCAGTGCCATGATGGTGGGCGAGGACTATTTGGGAACGATCCCGCTCAGCATTTATGGCGGTACGGGTCCTTATCTGGCGTATACCAGCGATCTGGTGCTCAGTGGCGTTTCTGTTTCGGGTTCAACCCTGAATGTTGGCTTGGGCTCCAAGGGCACGCGTTGTGTCAACACGGTTGATTCGACGCTGGTTTACATTCCATCGGGGACCTATGACATCACGATCACCGTGGTCGATACGCTTGGCGCTTCAGCTATCAATACCTTGACAATTAAAGACAATGGCAAGGGCGGGGCTGGTTGTTAAGCAGGCGTAGCGCTGTCTGATGGGCTGACGGCGTGGGCGGACGATGCACACGCCGCCAGTTCTACGCGAAAGGAAGATGCAGGAACAGTTGGTGGCTTGGCGAGGTCACTTGCCGGCGACCCAGTTCTCACCGCTCTTAACAAAGCGCATCGAGGCCGTGCCTTTGGCCAGGGTGCCGCCTTGGTTGACTTCAAGTTCCACTTCACAGCGATAGGCTTTCTCGCTGTCTGATTTGCAGTCGATTTTCCGCACGTTTTTCAGTTCGGGCTTTGTCGGCATGGCCTGCTTGCCGATGCTGCGCTCCAGGGTTTCAGAGTCGGCCTTCATCTTGGCCTCTACCGCCCCTTTTAGTTCGCCCTCGCTGGGTGCACTGTTGCAGGCACCAAGTGCCAGGCTGATTGCAAGCGATGTCCCTACCAAAGTGATGTTGCGAAGCTTGATCATATTGTTCCGGGTTGGACAGAAATTGGCCGCGCTTCAGTGCGAGCCTTCTTTTCAATAAGTCTAACCGTGCTTGCGCAATTGCGCCGGCGCGCGATGGCAAGACCATTAGCCTCTAAACTCACGGGCATGAACGCCGCAGCCATTCAAACCGTCTCCATCAATCTGCAAGACCGCAGCTACCCCATCACCATCGGCCCCTCGCTTTTTGACGACCCGCTGAGCTATGCGGATCTGCCGCCCGCCAGCAGCGCCTTGATCGTCAGCAACACCATGGTCGCGCCGCTTTATGCACAAAGGTTGGAATCGGCTTTGCGTGGCAAATACGGCCACATTCACCAGGTCGTCCTGCCCGATGGCGAGGCGTTCAAGACCTGGGAAACGCTGAACCTGATATTTGACGCCTTGCTGCAACACGGCTGCGACCGCAAGACCGTGTTGTTTGCGCTCGGCGGCGGCGTCGTTGGCGACATGGCCGGTTTTGCTGCAGCCAGTTATATGCGCGGCGTGCCGTTTGTCCAGATTCCGACCACCTTGTTGGCGCAGGTCGATTCTTCCGTCGGTGGCAAGACCGGCATCAACCACCCGCTGGGCAAGAACATGATCGGCGCGTTTTACCAGCCGCTGCTGGTGGTGTGCGATCTTGATACGCTCAAGACCCTGCCAGCGCGTGAACTCAGCGCTGGCCTGGCCGAAGTGATCAAGTACGGGCCGATTGCCGACTTGGTTTTCTTTGACTGGATTGAAGCGCATATTGACGCCTTGCTCGCGCGTGACCCTGCGGCGCTGGCGCACGCGGTCAAGCGCTGCTGCGAGATCAAGGCCTCGGTCGTGGCGCAGGATGAACGTGAATCGGGCTTGCGCGCCATCCTCAATTTTGGTCATACCTTTGGCCACGCCATCGAGGCCGGGCTCGGCTACGGCCAGTGGCTGCATGGCGAAGCCGTTGGCTGCGGCATGGTGATGGCCGCCTGTCTGTCCGAGCGCCTGGGTCTGGTCGATGCGGCGCTGGTGCGGCGTTTGAAAACATTGATTCAAAAAGCCGGCTTGCCGGTGACAGGGCCGGTGCTGGATGCCAGCGACAACGCCGGGCGCTACCTTGAACTGATGCGGCTGGACAAGAAATCGCTCGGCGGTGATATCCGTTTTGTCGTGATCGATGGACCGGCGCGCGCCAGCCTGCGCGGCGCACCGGATGCGCTGGTGCGCGAGGTGATCGATGCTTGCTGCCTACGCGTGTGATCCGGCGCAGTCGCGCGGTCGGCGCTTTGCGCAGGTGCCGGCGCCCACGCGCAGCGAGTTCCAGCGCGACCGCGATCGCATCGTGCACAGCAGCGCGTTTCGGCGGCTGGTCTACAAAACCCAGGTCTTTCTGAACCATGAAGGCGATCTGTTTCGCACCCGTCTGACGCATTCGCTGGAGGTGGCACAACTGGGGCGCTCCATCGCGCGCTCGCTCTCGCTCAACGAAGATCTGGTGGAAGCCATTGCGCTGGCGCATGATCTCGGTCACACGCCGTTTGGTCACGCCGGGCAGGACGCGCTTAACGAATGTATGGCGGCCTTCGGTGGTTTCGAACACAACCTGCAAAGCCTGCGCGTGGTCGATCGGCTCGAAGAGCGCTACCCCCAGTTCGACGGCTTGAATCTGAGCTTTGAGACGCGCGAAGGGATTCTCAAGCATTGCTCGCGCGCCCATGCCGAGCAACTCGAGCGCCGCGAACCCGGTGGCGTCGGCCAGCGTTTCTTGACGCAGACCCGGCCCAGTCTGGAGGCGCAGTTGTGCAATCTGGCCGACGAGATTGCCTACAACGCGCATGACATCGACGACGGTGTGCGCTCCGGCCTGATCACGCTGGAACAACTGGCCGATGTGGCGCTGTTCGAAGATTGCCGCTGCGAGGTGCTGGTTGAGTATCCGCACTTGCAGGCGCAGACCCAGGACCGGCGCCTGCTTTACGAAACCATCCGGCGCATGCTCAGTGCTCAGGTCTATGACGTGATCGCCGCGACCCAGGCCGCTCTGGAGCAGGCAGTGCCGTGCAGCGTGGATGCGGTTCGCGCGCTGCCGCCCTTGCTGCAGTTCGGCTCCGACATGCGCCTCAAGTCGCAGCAGCTCAAACAGTTCCTGCTGCACCGGCTTTACCGCCACCCCAAGGTGCTCGTGACCACCGGACGCGCGCAGCAAACGGTGCGATTCCTGTTTGGCATTTACCTTGCCAAGCCGCAGGAGATGCAGGCCCGTTTCCTCGCACGATCACAAGCGGCGCACGGTGCAGCAGACCCGCAGCGGGCTGCGGCGCGGGTTGTTGCCGACTACATTGCCGGCATGACCGATCGCTTTGCCGCGCGTGAGCACGAGCGTTTGATCTAGACTGGCCAGCATGGACCCTAACTCTCAAGTGGTGATTGACGACACGCGCATCTGGCTCGAGCGCGCCGTGATCGGGCTGAATCTGTGCCCGTTTGCCAAGAGCGTGCACGTCAAAGGGCAGGTTCACTATGCCGTCAGTGCCGCCCGCAACGCCGCGCAACTGCAGGCGGATCTGGTGCTGGAACTCAAGGCCCTGGTGGCCGAAGATGCTTCGGTACGTGACACCACACTGCTGATCGCTCCCGACTGTCTGGCAGACTTTCTGGATTTCAACGATTTTCTGGAAGATGCCGACCAGGCCTTGGCCGATCTGGAACTCGACGGTGTCTTGCAGATTGCCGCTTTGCATCCTCTGTTCCAGTTCGCCGGCACCGACGTGGATGACATCACCAATTTCACCAATCGCTCACCTTACCCAACGCTGCATCTGCTGCGAGAGGAGAGCGTGGACCGGGCCGTTGCGGCCTTCCCGGAGGCTGAATCAATTTTCGAGAAGAACATCCAGACCATGGAGGAACTCGGCCTCGAAGGCTGGGCCAAACTCGGGGTCGGGCGCTCACAAACATGAAGAACAAAAAAGCGCAGACCGTTGATGTTCCGCCGGAAATCAGGCCGGGTCAGTCGATCGAGTTGCTCAAGGAACTGCACATCCTGACACCCGATGGCCGGATGAATCAGGATTCGCGCCGCAAGCTCAAGCAGGTTTACCACCTGTTTCAGTTCATCGAGAAGATGCTGTTGGACTTGCCGCTGGAGCCCGGCGCCGGCATCACGCTGGCTGATCATGGCGCCGGTAAGTCGTATCTCGGTTTTATTTTGTATGACTTGTTTTTCAAGGCGCGGCCAAGCGGCCACATTTATGGCATCGAGACCCGCGCAGAGCTGGTGCAGAAATCGCGCGAACTGGCAACGCGGCTGGGGTTTGATTGCATGTCGTTTTTGAACCTGACGGTGGCCGAATCTGCCGGCGCGGACGAAATGCCTGAGCGCATCGATGTTGTGACCGCTTTGCATGCCTGCGACACGGCAACTGACGACGCGATTGCTTTTGGCCTGCAAAAACATGCGAAGCTGATGGTGCTGGTGCCCTGCTGCCAGGCCGAGGTTGCGCGCCGCCTGAGTGAGCACAAGGCGCTGTCCCTGTCACGCACGCCGCTGGCCGAACTCTGGCGCCACCCGCTGCACACGCGCGAGATTGGCAGCCAAATCACCAATGTCCTGCGTTGCCTGTACCTGGAAGCTTCGGGTTACCAGGTCACCGTGACCGAACTGGTGGGCTGGGAGCACAGCATGAAAAACGAACTCATCATGGCGCGCTACACCGGGCAAAGAAAGCGCAGCGCCGCTGAGCGACTGCGCGCCCTGTTGCACGAATTTGGCCTGGACGCCATGCTGGAAACGCGGTTTCGCCTCGTCGGGCCAGCAATCGAAGCGGACTGAATCCGATGGCGCGCCTGCCCCGCCTCACCTTGCCCGGTTTCACGCACCACGTGATCCAGCGCGGCAACAACCGGCAGGCTATCTTTGCAAGCAGTGCCGACTACCAGATGCTGCTCGATCTGCTGGAGGAGAACGCGCGCAAGTTTGACGTTGCCATCCACGCCTATGTGCTGATGAGCAACCACTTCCATCTGCTGCTTACGCCGCAGACACCTGATGGCTTGCCGCAGATGATGCAGGCGCTAGGCCGGCGTTACGTGCGCTACTTCAATGACAGCCAGCAACGCAGCGGAACTTTGTGGGAAGGTCGCTACAAGTCAGCGCTGATCCAGTCAGAACGCTATCTGCTGGCTTGCATGGCCTATATCGACCTCAATCCGCTGCGGGCTGGCTTGGTGGCGGCGCCGGGCGACTATCCGTGGTCCAGCTATGGGCACTACACCGGAGTGCGTGTCGACAAGCTGATTACGCCCCATGCGCTGATGTGGGAGCTTGGCAACACGCCCTTTGCCCGGGAGGCTGCGTATGCCGAATTGGTGCAAGCAGGCATCAATCCGACGCAACAATCGGCTTTGATCGACTCGGCTTTGCGCGGTTGGGCATTGGGTGAGCCTGATTTTGTGGCGGATTTGCAAAAGAGAACGGATCGTCGTGTCATGCGGCGCAGCGCGGGCAGACCGGTTTCGGCTTCCAAAAAATAGCGCCAAAGGCTTTCTTTTGCTAAAAAAGCGTGTTACGGCGTCGATTTCAATATGTCCCCAATTATTTCTTGAATATTAAAGTCAACAAATAATTGGAATCTGACCCCAATTGTTTTGCTTGGCACTTTTGTTGCGTTGCGGTA
>CAITXW010000057.1 GCA_903896425.1 uncultured beta proteobacterium
CAAATTCGAACAGGTTGCCGAGCAACTGCATCGCCATGTCCTTGAAGGCCAGCGTCGGGCCGTTGGACAGGGCTTCCAGGTACAGGGCTGCCTGAGTGGTGTCAGTCGCAGCGTCTGCGAGCTTGGTCAGGGGAACAATTTTTTGCGTGCCAAAAACCTCTGCTGTGTAGGTCTTGTCGCAGATTGCCTTCAGATCAGCGGGCGGGATGTCGTCGATGTAAAGGGACAGCACCTCAAAGGCAAGGGCTGCATAGCCCTGATCGCGGTGGACGCCACGCCACTGCGCCAGCAGCGCCGCATCGACCTGCGGGTAATGTTCGGGCAGGTACAAACCACCGTCGGGCGCCAGGCCTTCGAGCAGGATCTCACAAAAGCGCTTGCGAGCGCCTGCGTCGGCACGCGCGGCGCGGGTGGAGATGTACTTCATCAGGCCAACTCTTCCTTGCGAATGCGGGTGATGGGCGCCAGCACGGTCGAGAGCGCCTGCATCTGCGCCAGCGCGGCGTTCATCTCGGACTCGATGCAGTCGTGCGTCAGGATGATGAGGTCGGTCTGGGTTGCGCCCTCGCCGCCCACCTCGTCGGCCTCGCGCTGCAAAATAGCGTCGATGCTGATGCCCAGCGCGGCCAGGATGCCCGTCACCTTGGCCAGCACGCCGGCTTCGTCGGCAACGCGCAGGCGCAGGTAGTAGCTGGTCACCACCTCACTCATCGGCAACACATGCAGATCACTCATGGCATTGGGCTGGAACGCCAGGTGCGGCACGCGATTGAGCGGGTCGGCCGTGTGCAGGCGCGTGATGTCAACCAGGTCGGCGATGACGGCGCTGGCGGTCGGCTCGGAGCCGGCGCCCTTGCCGTAATACAGCGTGGTGCCAACGGCATCGCCCTGCACCATGACGGCGTTCATCGCGCCTTCGACATTGGCGATCAGGCGCTTGGTCGGCACCAGGCTCGGGTGCACGCGCAGTTCGATGCCTTTGGCCGTGCGCTTGGTGATGCCAAGCAACTTGATGCGGTAGCCGAGTTGCTCTGCATACTTGATGTCGGCGGCGCCGAGTTGGGTGATGCCTTCAACATAGGCCTTTTCAAACTGCACCGGGATGCCGAAGGCGATGGAACACATGATGGTGGCCTTGTGCGCGGCGTCAACACCTTCGATGTCGAAGGTCGGATCAGCCTCGGCATAGCCCAGGCGCTGCGCCTCTTTCAGAACGACGTCGAAATCAAGCCCCTTGTCGCGCATTTCGGACAGGATGAAATTGGTGGTGCCATTGATGATGCCGGCAATCCACTGGATGCGGTTGGCCGTCAAGCCTTCGCGCAGCGACTTGATGATCGGAATGCCACCGGCCACGGCAGCTTCGAAGGCAACAATCACGCCCTTGGCCGACGCGGCCGCAAAAATCTCGGTGCCATGCACAGCCAGCAGCGCCTTGTTGGCCGTCACCACGTGCTTGCCGGCTGCAATGGCTTCGAGGACCAGGGTACGGGCGATACCGTAGCCGCCAATGAGTTCGATCACAATGTCAATATCGGGGTTGGCGATGACGGCGCGCGCATCGGAAGTCACCTTGACGCCGTCGCCGACCAGCGCTTGCGCACGCGCCGTGTCCAGGTCGGCCACCATGGTGATCTCGATGCCGCGGCCGGCGCGCCGCTTGATTTCCTCCTGATTGCGGCGCAGCACATTGAACGTGCCAGAGCCGACAACACCGGTACCGAGCAGACCTACTTGAATTGGTTTCATAAGATTGGACGAATCAACAGTTAAATTAATCTCTCACCGGCACTGACTGCACCGGTACGGACGCTTGGCAGCAAATCAGTTGCTGTGACGTTTGCGGTAACCCTCAAGAAACCTGGCAACGCGACCAATGGCCTCACGCAAATCATCTTCATGCGGCAGAAAAACGATCCGGAAATGATCGGGCGCCGACCAGTTGAAACCAGTACCCTGGACCAACATGACGCGCGTTTCCTGCAGCAACTCAAGGAAGAACTGCTGGTCATCGACGATCGGATACATGGTCGGATCAAGCTTCGGAAACATGTAGAGCGCCGCCGTCGGCTTGACGCAAGTGACACCGGGAATCGCGGTGATCAATTCGTAGGCCAGGTCACGCTGACGACGCAATCGACCGCCCTCTCCCACCAGATCATTGATGCTCTGGTAACCGCCCAGGGCCGTCTGGATCGCCCACTGACCCGGCACGTTCGCGCACAGTCGCATGTTCGAGAGCATGTTGAGCCCCTCGATGTAATCGCGCGCCGGCTTCTTGTCACCCGAGACCATCATCCAGCCGGCACGGTAGCCGCAGGAACGGTAACTCTTGGACAAGGAATTGAAAGTCAGCGTCAGCACATCCTCGCTCAGACTGGCGATGGCCGTGTGTTTGGCACCATCGTAGAGAACCTTGTCATAAACCTCATCGGCAAAAATAACCAGGCCGTGCTCGCGCGCAATCTGGACAATGGACCTGAGCATGTCATCGGAGTACAAGGCTCCGGTCGGGTTGTTCGGGTTGATGACCACAATCCCCTTGGTGCGCGCTGTGACCTTGGCGCGAATATCGTCCAGGTCCGGCATCCAGCCCTTGCTTTCATCGCACAGATAGTGCACCGGCGTTCCGCCCGACAGGCTGGCAGCCGCGGTCCAGAGCGGGTAGTCGGGTGAGGGCAGCAGCAGTTCGTCGCCGTTGTCGAGCAGGGCGTTGGTCGCCATCACGATCAGCTCGCTGGCGCCGTTGCCCAGATAGATGTCATCGAGCGTGACGCCTTTGACACCTTGCTGCTGGCTGTAATGCATGACCGCCTTGCGCGCACCAAAAATGCCCTTGCTATCGGAATACCCCGCCGAATTGGGCAGGTTACGGATCATGTCCTGCTGGATTTCTTCAGGTGCGTCAAAGCCGAATACGGCCAGATTGCCGATGTTGAGCTTGATAACTTTATGACCTTCCTCCTCCATCTGACGCGCCGCGTCCATGATGGGGCCCCGGATGTCATAACAGACGCTGGCCAGCTTGCTTGATTTTCGAATGGTCTTCAAAGTCCCTCCGGACGTGGGTGGCGTGGGGCGAAACCTATAATTTGACCACAATTCCGCGCCCAATCCCTATCGCCTGCGCCCTGCAGCAAACCTACCCTGATATTTCAGCATGAAGCTTCACCCCGACATCATCACCGTGCAGTCCATCAGCGGCTACGGTCCCGGCTGGATTGGCATTGGCGGCGAGCGCATCACCAGCAGCTTGATCATCAGTTCCAGCGGCGAGCGCCACAGTTGGACCTGCAGGCGTTTCGAGGAACTGGACGCCAAACACTTTGCCCAACTCGCCGCAATGCGCGCTGAACTGATCATCTTCGGCAGCGGCAAGCGCATCCGTTTCCCCAAACCCGACTGGATCCAACCGCTGATTGATAAGCAAATCGGCATCGAAACCATGGACACCGAAGCCGCCTGCCGCACCTACAACGTTCTTGCGGCAGAGGGTCGTCATGTCGTCGCCGCCCTGCTGCTGGAAGAAAACTAGGGATAACACCGGCGTCTACCCGGGCGAAGCAAGCTGTTTTCAGAGTAAAATTACAGGTTGCAGTCGAAGGTGCCACACGCTGTCAGAGGATAGTGCCGACGACTTGATAGAACGACGCATCCTGTCAAACGAGATCTAGAACCATGGCAATTGTTGTCAATAAACCCATCTCTGAATTTGAATCAAATGCCACCAATGGCATCAAGGTATCCAACACCTCCCACCTCGGAAAAACAGTCGTCCTGTATTTTTATCCCAAGGACAACACGCCCGGTTGCACCACCGAAGCGATGCAGTTCCGGGACAAGTACAAGGACTTCGTCAAGGCCGGCGCCACCGTGTTCGGCGTATCGCGCGACAACATGAAGTCGCACGACGAATTCAAAGCCAAGCTTGAGCTTCCCTTTGAGTTGATCGCCGACACCGAGGAAAAGATGTGCCA
>CAITXW010000058.1 GCA_903896425.1 uncultured beta proteobacterium
CCCGGTGCGACCCATTTGGAGCGTGGGTTGCGCGCCGCGCCCACATGCCAAAGCTGGGGCGCCATCACGCCGCCGCCGGCATGGACGCTGTCGATCACCTGCTTCCACGCTGCCAGCGCCTCTGCACCCCAGAAATGCGGCACGTTTTGATCGTTGGCAGCAGACGGGCGATTGACCACCGTGCCTTCAGAAATGATCAGACCCACCGCCGCTTCGGCGCGGCGCCGGTAGTACTCGGTGACCAGCGGTGTGGGCACGCCATTGGGCGAGAAGGAGCGCGTCATGGGCGCCATCACGATGCGGTTGGGCAGCTTGAGACTTTTGAATTGAAAGGGGCTAAACAGGGAATCCAGTGACATCGTTCATCCTTTGAGGGGGTATCAATTCTGATTGTAGGAGCGCTGGCCCATTGACCCCGGTCCTACAATGAATTCGCTGGGCTTTGAACCGGTTATTTTTAGACAAGGTTATTGATGGAACAGGTTGAATGTGTCGTCATCGGCGCCGGCGTGGTCGGTCTGGCGGTGGCGCGTGCGTTGGCACTGTCCGGGCGCGAGGTCATGGTGCTGGAGGCCGCGCCTGCCATTGGCACCGGCATCAGTTCGCGCAACAGCGAGGTGATCCACGCTGGCATTTACTACGCGCCGGGCTCGCTCAAGGCGCGCCTGTGTGTGCAGGGGCGCGGCCTGCTGTACGACTACTGCGCCGCGCGTGGCATTGGTTTTGCGCGTTGCGGCAAGCTGTTGGTGGCAACGCACGAGACGCAACTGCCGCAATTGCAGGGCATCCTGGCGCAGGCTGCACGCAACGGCGTGGACGATCTGGTTTTGTTGAGTGCTGCGCAAGCGCAGGCCATGGAGCCGCATTTAAATTGTTTGGCGGCAATCCACTCGCCCAGCACCGGCATCGTGGACAGCCACGGCCTGATGCTGGCGCTGCAAGGTGACATTGAGAATGCGGGCGGCATGGTGGTGCTCAATTCGGCGTTGGCGCACGCTGACTGCTTCGAAACGGGGATCGATTTGCGCATGCTCGATGGCACTGAACTGCGCACGCGCTGGCTTGTCAACGCCGCGGGTTTGCAGGCGCCGGCGCTGGCGCGCTGCTTCACGGGGTTGGACGCGGGCCATGTACCCAACGCCTATTTCGCCAAAGGCAATTACTTCACACTGTCGGGCCGCGCACCCTTTTCGCATTTGATTTACCCGGTGCCGCAGGCTGCCGGTCTGGGCGTGCACCTGACGCTCGATCTGGGTGGCCAGGCCAAGTTTGGCCCGGATGTGCAGTGGGTTGATTCAGCCGACGATTTGACGGTTGACGCACAGCGCGGTGACGCCTTCTATGCCGAGGTACGCAAGTACTGGCCGGGTCTGCCCGATGCTGCGCTGATTGCTGGCTACGCCGGCATCCGGCCCAAGATTCATGCCCCCGATCAGCCGGCTTGCGACTTTCTGATCCAGGGCCCGCGCGAGCACGGTGTGCCGGGTCTGGTCAACCTGTTTGGCATCGAGTCGCCCGGTTTGACCAGCAGCCTGGCCATCGCTGAACACGTGCTCAGAATGTTTTCTTGATCAGGGCCGCGGCCTGGCGTACCAGATCCGGGCCCTGGTAGATCAGGCCGGTGTAGATTTGCACCACGTCGGCGCCGGCTCTGATTTTGCTCACAGCGTCATCCGCGCTCATGATGCCGCCGACGCCGATGATGGGAAAGTCCGCTCCCAGCGCAGCGCGCAGTTGCGTGATCACGCGGTTGCTTGGCAGCAGCACTGGCGCACCGGACAGGCCACCGGCTTCGTCGGCGTGCGCCTGGCCTTTGACGGCATCGCGCGACAGCGTCGTGTTGGTGGCAATCACACCGTCCATGCCGTGGCGTTTCAGCGTCGCGGCGATCGCTTGCACCTGAGCTTCATCCAGGTCGGGTGCAATCTTGACGAAGATCGGCACGCGCCGTGGCGCCTGTCCACTCGCTGCAGCCTTGCTGGCCAGTTCTTCGCGGCGCTCGGCCAGTGCCCCGAGCAGGCCATCGAGCGCCTCGTCGCTTTGCAGCGAGCGCAGGTTCTTTGTGTTGGGGCTGGAGATGTTGACCGCGACATAGTCGGCAAAGGGGTAGACGCCGTCCAGACAGCGCAGGTAGTCATCGGTGGCGCGCTCGATCGGCGTCGCCGCGTTCTTGCCAATGTTCAGGCCCAGCAGCATGGGTCGCGTCACGGCGCCCTGGCGCTGCCGGTACAGCCTGGAGCGCTGTACGTTGGCAACAAAGGCATCCAGCCCTTCGTTGTTGAAACCGAGTCGGTTGATCAAGGCCCGGGACGTTGGCAGGCGAAACATGCGCGGCTTCGGGTTGCCGCCTTGCGCCAGCGGTGTCACGGTGCCCACTTCGACAAAGCCGAAACCCATGGCGCCCAGACCATCGATGCAGCGCGCGTTCTTGTCCAGACCGGCGGCCATGCCGACACGGTTCGGGAAGGTCAGCCCCGCCAGTGTGATCGGGTCCTCGACCCGCGCCGCACCATAGGCCCATTGCAGCGGCGTGCCCTGTGTGCCCATCAGGGCCTGCATGGTCAACTCATGGGCAGTTTCCGGGTCCAGACTGAATAAAAACCGGCGGGTAAGGGCGTAAGGCACCAGAGACATTGGATAATTCCTGCAAAGTATTCTTGTAACTCGGACGATTTTCCCAGATGACAAACCCAACCGCTCCCGCCAGCCCCGCGCTGTCCCAAGATGAACTCAAGACCCTGGTCGGGCAGGCTGCGCTGCGCTTTGTCGTGCCCGGCGAGATTATCGGCGTTGGCAGCGGCTCCACCGTCAACAAATTCATTGAGGCGCTGGCCAGCATGAAGGGGCAGATCAAGGGCGTCGTGTCGGCGTCCGAGGCCAGCACAGCGCGCTTGCGCGCTATTGGCATCCCGGTCTTTGACGCCAACGAGGTGCAGGAACTCGCGGTCTACATCGACGGCGCCGACGAGATCGACCCGCACGGCAACATGATCAAGGGTGGTGGCGCGGCGCTGACGCGCGAGAAGATCGTGGCGGCGCTGTCACGCCAGTTTGTCTGCATCGTCGATGAATCCAAGCTGGTACAAACGCTGGGTAAATTTCCGGCGCCGGTCGAGGTTATCCCCATGGCGGTGCAGCGGCTGATCCGCCAGTTTGCCGCAATGGGGGGCAGCGCCCGGGTGCGCCCCAAGGCGAGCGGTACAGGGCAGGAGCCGCTGGTCACCGACAACGGTCAGGTCTTGCTCGATGTGAGTGGTCTGCAAATCAGCGATCCGCTGGCGTTCGAGGCGCAGGTCAGTCAGTGGCCAGGCGTGGTGACGGTCGGTGTCTTTGCCTTTCAGAAGGCCCAGGTCTGCCTGCTGGCTGCGCCCAGCGGCGTCAAGACGCTGAATTTCTAAAGTTTTCTAGAACTGGATGCCCGCCGGATTGGCCGGGCTGACGCTTTTCGGTTGGACCGGTGTCACCGGATTTTGAGTCTCTTGTGGGCGGTTCGCTGGCGCCGCCTTTTGCACGATGACCAAAGGTTCTGGCAAGGGGTTGCGATAAGTCGTCGGCAGGGCTGAAGTCTTCGGGTAGGCGGCGGCATCGAGAAACTGGCTCCATTCCGAATCCGAGAAACCTTTGATCTGCTGCGCGCCGATGCTCAGCAGGGGCAGTGAGTTGTCACCACTGATGCGCTGCAGCGCAGCCGAATCTTCTGGCGTGCTGACCGTTTTTTCGGTGAACGGAATGCCACGGTTGGTCAGCAGATCGCGACCCTGGTTACAGGGCAGACAGCCGGTCGATGTGTACAGGCTGACCGGGTACTTGCCGGCCACTTGGCGCAATTCTGCTGGCAGTGACGCAGTGCCGGCAGCCACCGGGCGGCCACCGCTGTCCAGCGCAGTGGCTTTCTCGGTCGCGGCAGGTGGCTTGTCGGAGAATGTGATGCGTCCGTCGGCGCCGACGATGCGGTAAATGGTTTGACTCTGCGCGGCACCGGCAAGCAGCAGCATCGCAGCAAACAGCCCGGCCGTCAGCCCGGCAGGGCGGGAGCGGCGGCAGCCAGCAAAATTGTTGCGTGTTTTCAAAACGAAACTCCTTAAGTTTGCTCCGCCATGCCTTGATGTCGCAGCAAGGCGTCGAGCGTGGGCTCGCGCCCGCGAAACGCCTTGAACGACGCCATGGCAGGACGGCTGCCTCCAGTTTCCAGAATGGCTTGGCGGTATTTTGTACCGGTTTCCACATTTGGCAAACCATTCTTGCCGATTGTTTCCTCAAACGCGGCATATGCGTCGGCGCTCAGCACCTCGGCCCATTTGTAGCTGTAGTAGCCGGCCGCATAGCCGCCAGCAAAAATGTGGCTGAAGGTGTGCGCGGTACGGCTCCATTCGGGCGGCTGCAGTACAGCGACTTCGGCGCGCACTTGCCGCAGCAGGGGCATCAGGTCGAGCGCCGGGTCGTGCTCGCAATGCAGCAGCATGTCGAACAGCGACATCTCGATCTGGCGCACGGTTTGCATGCCGCTCTGGAAGTTCTTGGCGGCGATCATCTTGTCAAACAACTCGCGCGGCAGCGGCGCGCCGCTGTCCACATGGGCTGTCATGTTTTTCAGGACACTCCACTCCCAGCAGAAGTTCTCCATGAACTGGCTCGGCAATTCCACGGCATCCCATTCAACACCGCTGATACCCGAGACATCGCGCTCGTTGACCTGCGTCAGCTGGTGCTGCAGGCCGTGCCCGAACTCGTGGAACAGGGTGGTGACATCGTCGTGCGTCAGCAGCGCCGGTTTGCCGTCCACACCTTGTGCGAAGTTGCACACCAGATGGGCCACCGGTGTCTGCAGTTGTCCGCTGTCAGGGCGCAGCCAGCGGCTGCGCATGTCATCCATCCAGGCGCCACCGCGCTTGCCGGTGCGTGCTGACGGATCGAGGTAGAACTGCCCTAGCAGGGTGCTGCCGCGTTCGATGCGGTAGAACGTTACGTCGCTGTGCCAAACCGGCGCGCTGTCCGGGCTGATACGCACATCGAACAGGCTTTCGACGATTTTGAACAGACCACTGAGCACCTTGGGCGCCGGGAAATATTGCTTGACCTCCTGCTCGCTGAAGGCGTAGCGCGCTTCCTTCAGTTTCTCGCTGACATACGGCCAGTCCCAGGCTTGGGGATCGGTCATCTGCAACTGCTGCGCTGCAAACTCGCGCAGATCGGCCAGATCGCGCTCGGCAAAGGGGCGTGCGCGCTGTGCGAGATCACGCAGGAATGTGATGACCTGTTGTGGCGACTCGGCCATTTTCGGCACCAGCGAGACCTCAGCAAAATTGGCGTAAGCCAGCAGATTGGCCTCTTCCAGTCGCAAAGAAAGCATCTCAGCGATCAGGGCCGAGTTGTCGTACTGAAGCGCCTCACTTGGGGCCTGGTCTGAGGCGCGCGTGACGTAGGCACGGTAAAGCCGCTCACGCAGTGCGCTGCTGTCGGCAAACTGCATCACCGGCAGGTAACACGGCATCTTCAACGTGAGCTTGTAGCCAGGCTTGTCTTCGGCCTTCGCTGCGGCCAGCGCGCTGTGCGTGACGTCCTGTGGCACACCGGCCAATTCAGATTTGTCAGCGTAGTAGCTGAAGGCATCGGTGGCATCGAGCGCGTTTTCGCTGAACTTCTGGCTCAACTCGGCCTGGCGCTCCTGGATCGCTGCAAAGCGCTCGCGTGCCGCACCGACCAGGTCTGCGCCGCCGAGCACAAAGTTGCGCATCGCGTTCTTATGGGCCTGCTGTTGTTCGCTGTTGAGCGTTGCCGGATCGATTGCCTTGTACTTGGCATAAAGCCGCTCATCCGCACCCAGGCGGGTGATGAATTCCGTGACCTTGGGCAGGGCTGCGTTGTAGGCAGCGCGCAGTTCGGGCGTGTCGGCAACGCCGTTGAGGTGGCTTACCACGCCCCAGGAACGTCCGAGTTTTTCGATTGAGACATCGAGTACGCGGGCAATGGCGCTCCATTGCGCGGGGAAGTCCGCCGCGGTGACCGCCTCCAGCGCCGCATTGGCGTCTGCCAGCAGCGCATCGATGGCCGGCGCGACATGGGTGGGCGCAATCTGGTCGAAGCGCGGCAGTTCGGTGAAGGAAAGAAGCGGATTGGTCATGGTTGAACTCAGGTGGCGGCGCGTTCCGCCGCTTCAAGGGTGTTGACCAAGAGCATGGTGATGGTCATGGGGCCAACGCCCCCGGGTACCGGTGTGATGTGGCTGGCCAGTGGGCTGACCCCGGCAAAGTCGACGTCGCCGCAGAGCTTGCCCTCGGGCGTGCGGTTCATGCCGACGTCGATGACGATGGCACCCGGTTTGACCATGTCGGCGGTCAGCACGTTGCGCTTGCCCACGGCAGCGACGATCAGATCGGCCTGGCGCGTATGGTGGCCGATGTCGGCGGTGGCGCTGTGGCATACGGTGACGGTGGCATTGGCCTGCAGCAGCAGCAGCGCCATCGGCTTGCCCACCGTGTTGCTGCGCCCGATCACGACGGCGTGTTTGCCGCGCAGATTGATGCCGGTGCTCTCGATCAGTTTCATGCAGCCGTAGGGCGTGCAGGGCCGAAATCCCGGGGCGCCGGTCATCAACTCGCCGGCGCTCAGGGTGGCGTAGCCGTCCACATCCTTGCTGACGGAGATGGCCTCGATCACCTTGTGCGGATCGATGTGCTTGGGCAGCGGCATCTGCACCAGAATGCCGTGTAACGTCGGGTCGGCGTTAAGCGTGGCGATGCGTGAGAGCAGGTCGGCTTCGGACAGCGTGGCTTCGTACTTTTCAAAGACCGAGCGCACGCCGGTATCAAGGCAGGCCTTCACCTTGTTGCGAACATAGACGGCGCTGGCCGGGTCTTCGCCAACCAGAATGACGGCCAGGCCCGGCGTCACGCCACGGGTCTTGAGTGCTGTCACGCGCGTGGCGACGTCGGCGCGCAATTGGGTGGAAAGTGCCACGCCGTCGATGATCTGGCCAAATGTCTGTTGGGTCACGATGGGAGTTCCATAAATGAGGACGCCCGCGGGTCCTACTGGTGCGGGCGTCGGGGCTAAAAATAATTGGACTCAGGCTTTGGCAGCGGCCTGTCCCAGGGCGATTTTGAGCAGATCGGCGACCGTATTGGCATTGAGTTTTTCCATGATGTTGGCGCGGTGCGCCTCCACCGTCTTGATGCTGATGCCCAGGTCGTCAGCAATCTGCTTGTTCAGGCGTCCGGCGACGATGCGTTCCAGCACTTGCGCTTCGCGCAGCGTCAGGCGCGCCATCAGTGCACCGCGGTTGGCGGCACTCTGGTGCTCGGCGAAAGTATCTTTGGCCTGGTCCAGCATGCGCTCCACCAAGGCTACCAGTTGATCTTCCTTGAAAGGCTTCTGGATGAAATCCATCGCGCCCTTTTTCATGCTGTCGACCGCCATTGGTACATCGCCATGGCCGGTGATGAACACGATGGGCAGCGGCGAGTGGGCCTCGATCAATCGGCTCTGCAATTCCATGCCGGTCATGCCGTCCATGCGGACGTCGACGATCAGGCAGGCAACTTCACGCGCGTCGTAGCGGCTCAGAAACGATTCGGCCGATTCAAAACAACGAACGCGGTACTCCTTGCCCTCAAGCAGCCACTGGAGTGAATCGCGAACGGCCTCGTCGTCGTCGACTACGTAAACGGTGCCTTTTTTTGGTATCAAACTCATGCTTTATCCCGGATATATCCCGGAGTCCTTGGTTTTTTGAGGCGGTCGTGATGCCGTGGATGCTGTGGATTCCATGACCGGAATCCAGAACGAAAAGCGGCACCCTGTTACCTCGGCGCCATTGTAGAGGTTCTCTGCCTTCATCCGGCCCAGGTGCGATTCAACGATGGAACGGCACAAACTCAGGCCGATGCCCATGCCCTCGGCCTTGGTGGAGTAGAACGATTCGTAGAGTCGGGCCATGACCTCGGGAGCCAGACCGTGGCCGGTGTCGGTGACCGCGAACTCGACGACCGACTTCTCGTCCACGATGATCTGGGCCACGGCGAGCTTGACGCTGCGCTGCGCCGTCGGTCGTTGCGCCGCGTCAATCGAATCGGCTGCGTTTTTCAGCAGGTTGACCAGCACCTGCTCGATCAGAATGGGGTCCACCAGCAAGG